>DASZPI010000463.1:0-5167 GCA_035550355.1 Pirellulales bacterium | reverse complement strand
AAGCTCTCTGACATATGGACCGAACGCCGACAACGTGAGAAGCATTTCCACCCTTTGTGCGCGATGTGTTCCCTCTAAGTGTACCAGTGGGGACCGGGCGAGTGAGGCCTCACGATGTCACGAAGGGACAATTGCCATCGTCCTTTTTCAGCCGCCGATGTCCATGTTCCGGAATATGTTCCCTCGCCATCATATTCGCCAATGAAGGTGGCCACGGGATCACGCGAGTAGCGAAGTTGGATGTGCACCATGTCGAAGTGAATCGTTCCGTCGTCGACGAATCCATTTTTGAACAACCATAGGATCCCGTCTGATTCAGGTGTTCGGCAAACGAATGACCCCGATATATGACCATCTGAGTAAAAGAACAACTGAGCCTCTTCGATTGGCTCAATTATTCCAGATTCGCGTTCGCGGTATCCGCTACCAGTTAGACTATGGTCCGGCTGCATTGGGTGGAGACATCTGACGTTGAGCGCTCGGTTGCCTGTGCCGGCTAACGATAAAGCTCAGTTGCCCGCCGAACGTCAACGGGTCGAAGGCCATTGTACCGTGGCCGAAGGCGACGAGCCAAACGCGCCAAGAACCTGCGGGTCAACTGCAGCGCCTGGTTAGCTGGCCTCCGGAGTGCACTCTGACGACGACCATTGGTGGCTCCAGTTCCACGCCCAAAGTATGTGTGACTTGGAGTCGTAGCGGAAGTACCAGCCGTGATGCCGTTCACCTGAGCCCGCGGCGTAACACCAATGCAAAGATTTAGCGCGATTGCCCGTCTCCCGATTCCACCACGGCGGTGGCGGAGAATATGAGTTCCATCGTGTCGGATAATCCGTCGTTGTTAACCAGGCAACCGGCTGCGGACCCTGTTCGGAAATGGCGATCGCATTTACTAGCCGTTCACAATCGTCAGGTGCGATCGCAAAACGCCACCAGGTGTCATAGCTGTCACGCGTTGAGTAACACCGATAATAAATGTCATCAGCACCGATTGGGTCGAACCGGTCAACGCCACGATCAGCAACATACTGCGCGTACGTGAGGCCCTTCGACTCCGTGTCGCCACCAAAGTCGAGCGGTGCGCGGCATCCAGTCGACAATAGGAGGACAGCTGCAAAGATTTTCGTACGGCGATTCGAGGACGTATGGATCAACACGAGCACGCTCGCGATGAAACTGGCCAGCTAACAGTAATTGGACGGATCTGTTCAGTTCGTCACTGCTGTATAGCGTAGTGGAACCTGGGACGCCTGGGCAACGGCTTTGTTGAATCTGCAAAACGACTTACAATGCTGCGCAAATTTTGCTTGCCTCGGCGATGCCGATTTGTACACTAGTGAACACGAAGGCAGGTAAAGGCGTTGCTGAATTCGGGCGGATTCGGCTACAGGGCAGGCCAGGGAGATGGCGATGAAGCTGCTCGATCAGGTGCGGGCGGTGGCTCGCGTGCGGCATTTCTCGCGACGCACCGAGGCGGCGTACATCCGCTGGATCATTCAGTACATCCGCTTTCACGGCACGCGACATCCACGGGAATTGCCGCCGGCCGCCATCGAAGGGTTTCTCACCTACCTGGCCGTCGAGCGGCATGTGGCGGCCAGCACCCAAAACCAAGCCCTCGCGGCACTGCTGTTTCTGTACCAACAGGTGCTGCGGATCGAACTGCCGAACTTGGCCACCATCCGTGCCGTGCGTAGCCGGCGAATGCCCACGGTGCTGTCGCGCAGCGAAGTGACTCGGCTATTGGCGGAGCTCGACCACTCGGCCGAGTCGCGGGGCATGGTGCCGGTGATGGTTCGGCTGATGTACGGCAGCGGCCTGCGGCTGATGGAAGCGTGTCGGCTGCGGATCAAAGATATTGACTTCGCGCGTGGTCAGATCGTCGTGCGTTCGGGCAAAGGGGACGTCGATCGCGTGGTGATGTTGCCGGTGGCGGCGGTCGACGATCTGCGGAAGCAGATCGACTGGCGACGCGCCTTGCATCGGCGCGAAGTGGCGCTCGGCGGTGGGTGTGTGTGGCTGCCCGATGCGCTGGAACGGAAATATCCGCAGGCGGCGCGCGAGTTTGGGTGGCAGTTCGTGTTTGTCGCTGGGCGGCTCTCGGTCGATCCGCGCACTGGCAAATCGGGGCGGCATCATTTGCATGAGAATGCTGTGCAACGAGCGGTCAAGCGCGCGGTGGTGCGGGCGAAGCTCGACAAGCGCGCCAGTTGCCACACGCTGCGCCATTCGTTCGCGACGCACTTGCTGGAGTCGGGGGCCGACATTCGCACGGTGCAGACGCTGCTGGGACACAAGCATGTGGAGACGACCATGATCTACACGCACGTGCTGGGCAATGGGCCGTGCGGGTTGCGCAGCCCGTTGGACGTGGGGAGTTGCTAGTTGCTAGTGGTTGCGGGGCGACTTTGTACCCAGGTCGACGCATTTGCGAGATGTTGGGCGGCGGGGGGAGAGCTATCGACTTTGTACCCGTTACCCCCGGGTCCATAGCTAGGGTACAAAGTCGGCCGTTGGCGCGGCCCGGGCCGGGGACTGAGATGCGCAATGCGTGGGGACTTTGTACCCGGGTCAGCTCCAATCGAGCGCCACGTCGAGCCATTGGGCCGAGTGGGTGAGCGCGCCGACGCTGATGCGATCGACCCCGGTGGCAGCAATGTCGGCGATGTTCTCGAGCCGGATGCCTCCCGAAGCTTCGAGCTCGACTTGCGGGGCGCGCTCGTTGCGCAGGGCGACGGCACGCTGGAGCATGTCGATCGACATGTTGTCGAGCAGCACGATGTCGGGCCGCTCATCGAGCACGGCCGCGAGCGCTTCGAGATTCTCGACCTCGATTTCCAAGAGCAACGGCTGGGCGAGCTCATCAGCGCTTAATTGCTCGATGAATGCCCGGGCTCGACGGATCGCGGCGACCGAGGCCACATTGATGGGCATGCCGCCGGTGGTGCCCAGGGCCAGATGGTTGTCCTTGATCAGCACGCCGTCGAAGAGTCCCAGCCGATGGTTGAACGCTCCACCGCAGCGCACGGCGTACTTTTCGAGACGGCGAAAGCCGGGGAGTGTCTTGCGCGTGTCGTAGATTCGCGACTTGCCGGCAGCGGCTTGCACATAGCGATCGGTCACGGTAGCGATGCCTGCCAGGTGGCCGAGCAGGTTGAGCAACGGTCGTTCGGCGGCAAGCAGGCTGCGTGCAGGGCCGCTTAGCTCGGCGATGACGGTTCCCTTTTCCAGTCGCTGGCCATCTGCGATTTGTGTTGTCACGGCGACGGCTGGGTCGTATTCGTGGGCGACGAGCGCGATGGCCGGCGTGCCGGCCATGACTCCGTGGGCGCGAGCCACAACGCGTGCCGATCCCAGGGTGTCGGCATCAACCAGCGCTACGGTGGTCCAGTCGTAGAAGCGACCGAGATCCTCGCGCACTGCGAGCCTGACAAGCTGACGACAGTCGTCGACGACCGCTTCGTCCCAGACGATTTCTTGATAATCTCGCGGCATGATCGGTTTCTAGGCTTCGCAGCAATGGTGTCGCAGCATAGTTTAGCATGCGTGGGTGGGTCGCACGTTGGCGTACTGTCGATGCCGTGTCGTAACAAACCACCGGACTGGCGACTCCCTGAGCGCGACGAGTTGACCATCGCGAGCGTGCTGCTCCTGGCACTCGTGTCGATGGCAGGATGGTGGCTGTATCAGGGGGGCCTTGCGGGACGACTGATCGAAATCGACGCGCAACCGCGCTCGAGTCCGCGTTGGGTGGTGGATCTGAACACCGCCGATTGGCCCGAGATCGCTCAACTGCCGGGCATCGGCGAAACGATCGCGCGGCGGATCGTCGAAGCAAGGGCGGAACATGGGCAATGGCTCAGCGTGGATGAGCTGCGCGACGTGAAAGGGATCGGCGCTAAAACGCTCGAGCGACTGCGGCCGTTCGTCACGGTCGAGCCGATGCCGCATGGGCCGCGACCGGACGAATCGACTGCGACGCGCTCAACGCTTTAAGACGATCGTTGATCTGCGCTTGGGCGGCAGGGTCGGCGCGTCGTGCGGCCATTTGGTACCAAATGCGTGCCGCGCCGAGTTGTTGCTCGCGCTCGGCGGTTTGGGCGCGGGACAAATAATCAGCCATGTCGCGCTGGCGCGCCGCCCGCTCTGATTCTCGAAGCTGGTTGATTTGCGCGAGACTCGGAGCAACCGGGGAGCGCGGCATTGGCGGCGGCTGAGGTGTCGCGGTTTGCCGCAGTAGCGCTGCATCGATCGCTTCGAAGTCGTGGATGGTGGCGTGAGCCGTAATCGACGTTGCTCCGCCGCTGATGCCGGTGGCCCGCTGCGACGGCCACGTCATCGCACCGTTGCCCCACGCCGCCGCGCCCCGGGTGTTGCCGCCAGCAATCGCGACGCTGCCGCGATCGGGAATGTTGACGGTTGTTTGAGCGGTGAAGAATTGAAAAGTCGGCAGTTGGATCGTCGTCGGTGCCTGGGCGACTGCGCGCCCGGCGAACATCGATCCTACGATCGTCGTCCCACAGAGAATTAAGACATGAAAATCGGTCCGTTGGCAGTTCATCTTCCTCCTCCGGCGGAGCAACACGCCGTGATGCCGCTTTCGATTGTAAGAAATCGGTGATCGGCTGGCGACAGGTTTTGTACCGGTTGCACGTCTCGCCAAGGGGCACGTAGAATCGACCGCAGAAGCCGCTTCCTCTTCTCTCGGGCGACAATCGCTATTGTGACAAACGGCAAACGAATACACATCGTCGGCATCGGCGATGATGGTCTTGAAGGTCTGACCGCCTCGTCGCGGCAACTGGTCGAGCAGGCTGATTTGTTGATTGGCGCTGAGCACATTTTGTCGCTGGTGCCTAAGGCCCGCGGCGAGCGGTTTGCCGTGGGCGCCGACCTGGAAAAGGTTGTCGAGCGGATCGCCGGCAGCTCGAATGCGAAGATCGTCGTGCTGGTCTCGGGCGACCCGTTGTTCTACGGCCTCGCTCGTTATCTTTGCGATCGGCTGGGCAAGGACCGTTTCGAGGTGGTGCCGCATGTCAGCAGCATGCAGTTGGCGTTCGCCCGGGTGAAAGAGAGCTGGGAGGATGCGTACCTGACGAACCTCGCCAGCCATTCGATCGACACGGTGCTCGATAAAATTCGCATCGCGACCAAGGTGGGATTGTTCACC
>DASZPI010000462.1:0-3383 GCA_035550355.1 Pirellulales bacterium | reverse complement strand
GGGCAAGCAGCACGACCGCATCAAGGCGTACGCCTCGATTCTCTTCGGCCGCGACGGCAAGGAAACCGCCGACATCGGCCGCCGCTGGCGCGAAGCCGGCTACCGCGCCGTGAAATTCGGCTGGGAACCGATGGGCCCGTCCGAGGCGGTTGATATCGACCTGGTGCGCGGCGCCCGCGCCGGCGTGGGCGACGACGGCACCGTGCTGATCGATGCCGGCTGCGTGTGGGATGCCCGAACGGCGTTGCGCCGCGCGCACGCGTTTGCCGATTTCAAAATCGAATGGCTCGAAGAGCCGCTCCGGCCCGAGGATTACGAAGGCTATGCCTGGCTGCGCGATCGCTCGCCCGTGCCGATCGCGGCGGGCGAGGAAGAATGCGGCCGCGAAGCCTTCCGCCCGCTGATCGATCGCCGCGCGGTGGACGTCTATCAGGTCGACCTGGCCCGCAACGGCTTTACTGACGCCGCTTATATTCGCGACCGTGTCGAAGAGATCGGCGCCCGGCTGTGCAACCACTGCTACACGAGCCCCGTCACGGTCGCTGCCGGCCTGCACTGGCTGGCCACCTGCCGCGACGCCTTCATTTACGAGGATTGCGTCGAGGATTCGCCCCTGCGGCACGAGTTGACAATCGAGCGCGTGCAAGCCGAAGATGGGTGGATCGCGATCCCGGACCGGCCCGGGCTGGGCGTGACGTTGGACGAGGATTTCGTCCGGCGCACGCTGGTGGCCGAATCGGGTGCGAAATAAACAAGTGATTGTCCGGCGGACGTCACCCGCCGACAACGAATGTCGAAACTCAAATGTCTAAAGTAAACCAAAACACCCGAGTGACGAGCGGGTGCGGTGACACCACCGCCTTCGGCTTGCTGCCGTCTTTCCTGCTTCGACATTTGCAAAGGTTGCTCCGGTGCCACTGGTGGCTTGCCCACCAGTGCCGAACCGAGCGAGCGATCACTGGTGGACGAGCCACCAGTGGCACGCAGGGCCATCGATTCGGCCTTTGGCATTTACTGCCCTCTGCCCTCTGCCTACTGCCGGCTCTTTTCGCCTCTTCCGTCGCGGCCGCGCCGCCGGACCTGAAGCACGACATCCTGCCTCTCTTGCGTGCCCGTTGCGTCAAATGTCATGGGCCGATGAAGCATGAGAGCGGCTTGAATCTCAGCACGCCGCGCAGCATCGCCCGCGGGGGCGAATCGGGCGCGAGCGTCGAGGCGGGCCATGTCGAGAAAAGCCTGTTATGGGAGCGCATCGACGCGAACGAGATGCCGCCGGAGGCTCCGCTGGCTGCCGAGGAGCGCGCCCTGTTAAAGGAGTGGATCGCGGCCGGCGCCCCCGGTCTGCCGAGCGCCGAAGAGGCCGCGCAGCCCGGCCCCGACCATTGGGCCTTTGTCCCGCCCGCGCGGCCCGCGACGCCAGCGGTCGCGCACAGCGAACAAGTCCGCACCGACGTCGATCGATTCATCCTGGCCGAGCTTGAGCGCCGCGGCGGGCAACTCGCGCCGCAGGCGCCGCCGCTCGTGCTATTGCGGCGCGTGGCCATCGACCTGACCGGCCTGCTGCCTACGCCCGAGGAGATCGCGACGTATCTCTCGGACATTTCTCTCCCTGAGACGGCCGCCGGCGCGTACGAGCGGATGGTCGAGCGCTACCTGGCCAGTCCACGTTATGGCGAGCGGTGGGGGCAGCACTGGCTGGACGCGGCCGGCTACGCCGACAGCAATGGCTACTTCAACGCCGACACCGATCGGCCGCTCGCCTATCGTTATCGCGATTACGTGATCGCGGCCGTTAGCGCCGATAAGCCATTCGACCAATTCTTGCGCGAGCAGATCGCCGGCGACGAGCTTTCCGGTTACACGCCCGACGGCGACGTCACGCCCTCGATGGTCGAGCCACTGGTGGCGACTCACTTTCTGCGCAACGCTCCGGACGGCACCGGCGAAAGCGACGGCAACCCCGACGAGCAGCGTGCCGATCGCTTCACCGTGCTGGAAGGAACCGTGCAGATTCTCGGTTCCAGCCTGCTGGGAATGACCGTGCAATGTGCCCGCTGCCACGACCATAAATTCGAGCCGATCACGCAGCGCGAATACTATCAACTGCAAGCGATCTTCTGGCCGGCCTATTGCCCGGACGATTGGCGCAAGCCGAACCAGCGTCGCGTGTCGGTCGCCCGTAGCGACGAGCGCCGGGAACACGCCGAGCGCACCAAAACGCTCAATGAACAAATCAAAACCGTGCGCGACGCGCTGGAAGAAAAGGCCAAAAGCTTTCGCGAACAATTGGCCGCCGAACATCGGGCCAGCCTCGACGAAGAAACGCGGGCGAAGCTGGCCGAGGCCGAGAAGCACGACAAGAAGGAGCGCAGCCCCGACGAGAAGAAGCTCGTCAAAGCGCTGAACGACGCCACGGAGTTGCCGCACGACGCACTGGCCGAGAAATTCTCCGACTTTGCCACGGCGCGCGAGCAGGCGAACACGCAGATCGAGGCGCTCGAGGCGCAGCTTCCCACGCCGCTGGCCGAGCTGTCGATCCTGGCCGACGTGCAAACCGAGCCGACGCCGCATCATTTGCTCTTGCGTGGCGATTATCGCGCGCTCGGCTCCGAAGTTGCGCCCGGCGTGCCGCAAGTGATGAACGCGGCCGGCCAATCGTACGAAGTCGTCGGGGCCGCCACGCCCGCCGGCGGGCGGCGCACGGCCCTGGCCCGCTGGCTCACCGATCCTCGGCATCCGCTGGTCGCGCGGGTGACGGTCAACCGCATCTGGCAGCAGCATTTCGGTCGCGGCATCGTGGCCACGGCCGACAATTTCGGCTACACCGGCGCGCCCCCGTCGCACCCCGAGTTGCTCGATTACCTGGCCACCGAGTTCGTCGCGTCGGGCTTTAGCACCAAGGCGCTGCACCGGCTGATCCTGAACTCGGCCACGTACCGGCAATCGAGCGCCGCCAACGAGGAAGTGCGGGCGGCCGACCCCGAGAATCTGCTGCTCGGGCGCTTTCCGCTCCTAAGGCTCGACGCCGAATCGATTCGCGATTGCATGCTCCGCGCCAGTGGCGAACTCGATCTCTCCGTCGGCGGGCCCTACGTGCCGACGACGCGCACCGACACGGGCGAAGTGGTCGTCGCCGATGGTGGCGCTGTCGCACGCCGTTCGATTTACTTGCAACGCCGCCGCACCCAGCCCGACAGCATGCTCGACGTCTTCGACGTACCGCAAGGGGGGAACAACTGCACGCGGCGGAATGCCTCGACGATCGCACTACAGTCGCTGAGTCTGTTGAACTCGGAATTCGGCACGGCCCGCGCCGCGGCGCTCGCCGCGCGTTTGGAAAAATCTGCCGGCGACGATCCGGCAGCTCGCGTCGCGCAGGCGTT
>DASZPI010000461.1:0-2455 GCA_035550355.1 Pirellulales bacterium | reverse complement strand
AGCAGGTCACCGCGGTCGCGACCGAGAATCTGGCCATCGGCCGTTGCGCCAAGCGGCTCAATCCCGCCGGCACCCAAGTGCTGGTCGACGTGGTGAGCACCGTGCTCTACGGCGGTCCGCAAGCCAAAGCCTAGTTTCCGTTGAGAGCTCAACTTCCCTGGCAAACACATTCCATTTTCCTGGAGAGATTCCGTGAGTTCGATCAAGTACCGCGAGCTGAAACGACGTTATGAGTTGGATGGTCCGCAGAAGACGACGACCCATCTGGCGGAAGCGCTCAAACAGCGACACCTGCGTCCCGACGATTTTAGCCTGCGCGATCTGGCCGAGGCATTGGTGCCGGATGGCCACGAGTGGGTTCGCATGCTCGATCCGCGCTCGAGCGCCGGTGTGAGCCTGCTCGAGGCGGGCGACGGCGTCGATGTAACCGCCTTCCTCAACGTCACCGGCCAAGTCATCTATTCGAAGATCATGGACGCATACACGCAGGAAGCGTTCGTCGTCTCGAAGCTGGTCGAGACGATTCCAACGCGCCTCGACGGCGAAAAGATCCCGGGGATCGGCAATGTCGGCGACCAGGCGGAGGAAGTCGCGCCCGGAATGCCCTATCCGCACGTCGGCTTCGGCGAAGACTACATCGAGACGCCGTCGACTACGAAGCGCGGACTGATCATTCCGGTGACCAAGGAGGCGATCTTCTTCGATCGCACGAATCTGGTGCTCAGCCGAGCCGCGGAAGTCGGCGAAGTGCTCGGGCTCAACAAGGAAAAACGATTGCTCGATCTGGTGATCGGCCAGACGAACAACTACAAGTGGCGCGGGACCGCATACGATACTTATCAGACCGGCGCCCCTTGGATCAATGTAAAGACCGGCAACGAATTGGTCGACTGGACCAACGTCGATGCGGCGGAGCAGTTGTTCGCCGACATTCTCGATCCGAACACCGGCGAGCCCGTGCTGATCTCGGCGAGCACCATTCTCGTGACGCCGGCCTATCGGCTGGCGGCCCAGCGTGTGTTCTACGCGCCCGAGTTGTGGTACACGCCCAGCAGCGGGCTGACCACGACGGTGGCCGCCAACCCGCTGAGCAACTACTCGGTGCACGACAGCCGCTTGCTGTACCGACGGATTTTGGCTGCCGGCGTTGCCGAAGCCGATGCGAAACCGTGGTGGTTCATCGGCGATTTCAGCAAGGCATTCGCCTACATGGAGAACTGGCCGATCACCGTGACTCAGTCGCCCGTCGGCAGCGACGCCGACTTTAACAATGACATCGTCGTTCGCTTCAAGGCAAGCGAGCGCGGCGCGGCTGCCGTGATCAATCCGCGCTTTGTCGTGAAGAACACCGGCGCCTAACAACGATCGCCAGCACCTTACTTGCCGACGAGCGCTCGCCTTTCGGGCGGCGCTCGGGCAAGGCTTGGTTACCCGCTTGAAAGGACTATCGTGCCAACATTTCTGCAGAACCTGATAACTTCGCGAGACAACATCGCGGCGAATCTCGCCGAGATCACCGCGAGTCCGAAACCGTCGTATTCGATCGACGGGCAGCGCGTATCGTGGCAAGCCTTGTACGATAGCTACTTGCGTCAGCTCGCGGCGCTCGATGCCCAGATTGCGGGGGCGGACCCCTTCGAAATCAGCTCGCAAGGAACCACTGCACCATGAATCTAGGTGACTCGATTGCCGAGGATCTGGCAACGTTCGACGGAACGGAAATCGTTACGTTGGCCACTGCAGCCGGATCGACGACCGTGACCGACGCCCTTGTCCGCGAACTTTCGCAAGACGCACTAAAGCTTGTCGACAATGCGCTAAGCTCGGAACTAAATCAGCGCGAGTTTCACCTGATGGTGGCGCGGGTGGGCAGTGTGCAACCAAGCCCTGGCGATGATGTGATCGATTCGAGCGGCCGGCGCTGGCGCGTGCAATCGAGCCGGTTGGCGGCCCTGGCAACTCGATGGCAACTGCAGTGCACACGTTTGCCGTAGAGGGCGCAACCAGCCGAATTCATTTTTTTATTGTGAACGCGAGTTTACTGGCATGGTCAATACGATTCAAAAGCTCAGTTTCGACAAAGAGGCGACCGGCGGTTCGATTGCCGTTCGAGTCGGCTCGATAACGCAGTCGCTCGATCCGACGCAAACCCCAGCCGACAACCAACCGGCGCTCGACACGCTGTTCGGCTCCGGAAATACGGTCGCCTCGGGAGACTGGCAACCTGGTGCGGGGCACGGATTTACCATCGAGTTTCAGGGGGCTTATTCAAACGCCGACATTCCATTGATTGCATTCGACGACTCATTGCTGCTTGCTGCCCAAACAGCGTCGACGAGCGTTACTGCTACGCAGTCGTACGCAGCGTTGATGCTGATCGACTTCCATGGCATGGTGAGCGGATACACCGGAACGTGGTCGGTGGGCGATTGGTCGGGTGCGTTCCCAGGCGATA
>DASZPI010000460.1:0-2328 GCA_035550355.1 Pirellulales bacterium | reverse complement strand
TGGCAGATATTTAGCGACCCAATCAGAGGTAGCGTTCGTGCGGTGGTTCCTCTAGTTTGGGAGCGGATTGTTCGTCGATTCCGGCGATGCGCTCTTTGAGCCGGCCGAGCACCCGACTTTTGGCGATATAGACTGCACCCGGGGTCATGCCCAGCTCCATCCCTACGTCGCGTGCTGGACGGTGTTCGATTGCCGCGAGGAGAAACGCTCGCCACGTCTTCTCTTCGAATTCACCGCGCACTTGATCGAGACCCCAATCGAGCAACTGGCGTTGGTATTCGCGCTGCCAGGTCTCTTCTTCGTCATGCTCGGCGCCAGCGAGGGGCTGTTCGATGGCTCGGCTGCGGACCACAGCGCTATCGTGGGCCGTCTGTTCCTCGGGATGTCGCTGGCGGCGTTGATGCAGGCTCGCGACCTGGTTGCGCACGATCGTGAACAACCACGAACGAAACAGCCCACGGCGAACGTCGTAGTCGAACGTGCGAATGCCGTGCGCCACCGCGCTGAGCACGTTCTGCATGAGGTCGGCAGCGTCAGCGTCTTGCAGACCACGTCGTCGAGCGAAACGGTATATCAGCGGCGAGTACACTTCGACGAACTGATTCCATGCCATCCCATCAGCCGCATCACGCAGCCGCAACAGCAAACTCGGGGCAGTCGGAGGTGGTTGGCTCACGGATGTCGATCCATTCGAACCCAGCGATGCAAAGTCTGTAAGGCTGCCCCCGTCACCACCGACCAGCCTCGTTGATTACAACGGTGCAAGCTGCGGATTATAAATCCGCAACCTTCGCCGTGTAGCGGACCGTCGAACTATATCGACAGCGGGGGGGCGTACGTACCGCAAGTACAAATACTACAATGATCTGCGCGTTACAACCAAGTTAACGCGATCTACTGGTCGGCGGCTTCGCGCTGATCGACGCTCGACCGGGCAAGAAAGGATTCGCGAGCGCCGTCGTATTACAGGGTGAAGACCGCGTCTCAAAGCGGCGTCCGTCGGCGAGACGCGGAAAATCAGCTTCGCAGTAGGCGGCAGGTGCGTTATGGATTCCACCGCGATTTGTCCTTCGGCCGCCGAATGGGACCGCCTGATCGCCGGTTCCGCGCCAGAACACGAGATTGCGGAGATTCTGCGGCACGTCGATGACTGCGCCCCTTGTCAGCAACGGCTCGACCGTCGGGGCAACCTTAGCGTACTGGTCGAGCGCGAAGCGCTCGGACAGGCCGGCGAGGAATTTGGACCAGCCTTTTATCGAGTGGTCGGTGGCTTGTTTGCCACGCAGCGAACCAGCCAGAGCGCCGAAGCGACCAGCCCGCTGCTGAACCGGTTGCTCGAGCCCCTCGACGATCCTCGCTATCTGGGGCGCCTCGGGCAGTACCGCGTGGTCTCGGTCGTGGGACAGGGAGGCATGGGTATTGTATTCCGCGCTTTCGATGCGGTGCTCAATCGCGATGTTGCGCTCAAAGTTCTTTCGCCGCATCTGGCGCATGAAGCGATCGCCCGCGAGCGCTTTGCTCGCGAAGCTCGCGCAGCCGCCGCGATCGATCATGAAAACGTCATGCCGATTTACGCCGTCTCGGAAGCGGCAGGGCTGCCATGTCTGGTCATGCCGTACCTACTCGGCCGCTCATTGGCCGAGAAGCTGGAGCGGACCGGCAGACTGCCGCTGGTCGAAGTGTTGCGGATCGGCATGCAGACTGCCCTCGGTTTGGCTGCAGCGCATGAGCGCGGCGTGGTGCACCGCGACATCAAGCCATCGAATCTGTTGCTCGAAGCCAGCGAAGAACGCGTCAAGATCGCCGACTTTGGACTCGCCACGGTGCTCGACGGCGTATCGCTGACGCAAACTGGCACGCTCGCCGGAACACCCGAGTTCATGTCTCCCGAACAAGCACACGAGGCAAGGGTCGACACGCGCTCGGACCTGTTCAGCTTGGGATCGGTCCTGTTTCTAATGGTCACCGGGCAATCGCCGTTCCGCGCCGTCACGCCGTTGGCCACGTTGCGCCGCGTGTGCGATGACGTGCCACCGCGCGTCACCGAACTTAGCACCGAAGCGACGGCTTGGCTTGCAGCAGTAATCGAACGCTTGCTGCAAAAGGATCCGGCCGACCGTTACCAGAGCGCGGCCGAGGTTGCGGAATCGCTGCGTTATCAAATCGCGGCGGTTAGCCAGCCGCGCCGACCGCCTCCGCGACGCGTATCGTGCAGCAGTCCGGGCACCGATCTGTCGGTCGCCATGCCGGCCGTCGCCAGCCTTCGCGCACCGTCGTCCTCTCCGGACGAAACTGACCCTTTGGTCGCTTTGAATCCCAATACGATCT
>DASZPI010000459.1:0-5773 GCA_035550355.1 Pirellulales bacterium | reverse complement strand
GCTTTGCCACCAGATGATCGGTTTTTTCATCGCCGGCCAACTGCGGATACGGCAGCAGTCGGTCGGCCAGGTAGCGGCCAAAGTACAGGCCCTTGGCAAAACCGGCACGGTGCAGGCTGTCGCCGAGCATCTCCTCGGCTTCGGCCATTTGCTTTTCGCGAGCGGCGTCGTTCATGAGCGTTCGAGTACCAGGGTGGCGTGCGTTGCAGGCGCGCCATCAAGGTACCCGAACCGGACGAGAAAATGGAGAGCCGTGCCTGTGCGGAGCAATATTCCGCGGCCCGCACGACGCGCAAGCAAGTGCGGCGCGGCGACGCGCGTTCGAGTCACTTGCTTGCGCTGCGTGCTTGGGCCAGGCAATCGCGATTAATATCCGCGACTATGGCGGCGGCGAACCGTGTTGCCGTAAATGTGGCCCGGGCGATAGGGACGTGAATAAATGTCTTGCGAGCGAATCTGTGCCGCCTGCGGGCCGATCGGCAGCGGATTCAAAACGAAGCCGTTGCTGCCGTAAACCTCGGAGACGGCCAACGAGATCATGCCCACGGCCAAAATCATCAACCGACGCATCGTTCACACCCTCACACACAAAGTTCAAAAGCCAATTGCCCAGCCATGGCATTGCAGACGGCGTGCCAGATTCGCCAGGCATCACACTTTTACGTTTTCGCTCCGGCCATAGGCAGGAATGAAAGATTTTGTGCGACAACGATTCAACTGTTACTCTCGTTCTGTCGAGCGCCGCTCGGCGTGAGATTTGTATAGTGAATTCCGGATATGCAGGCTTCGAACATGACACGATCTTTAGGATCAGTGGCGATCGCCGCGGTTTTTCTACTGCCAGGCCTGGCGACTGCCGCCGACTGGCCCGAGTTCCGCGGCCCCCAGGCCCAGGGGCACGCCACCGGCAGCGGTTATCCGCTCACCTGGAGCGAAACCGAGCACGTCGCCTGGAAGACGGCAATCCCGGGGCTCGGCTGGTCGTCGCCGGTGGTGGTTGGGAAGCAAATCTGGCTGACCACCGGCGTGGACGAGGGCAAGTCGCTGCGCGCGGTGTGCGTCGATCGCGATTCGGGCGCCGTGCTGCACGATGTCGAGGTAATCAGGCTCGACGACCCCGGCAAGATTCACCGCAAGAACAGCCACGCTTCGCCGACGCCGATCGTCGAAGGCGACCGGGTGTACGTGCATTTCGGCGCGCACGGCACCGGCTGTGTATCGACCGACGGCAAGCTGCTGTGGAGCACGAAGCTCGAGTACGAGCACCGTCACGGTCCCGGCGGCTCGCCGGTGCTGTATCACGACCTGCTGATCGTTAGCTGCGACGGCACCGATGTGCAGTACGTGGTGGCACTCGACAAGCGTACGGGCAAAGAGCGCTGGAAAAGCAGCCGCGAGGGGCGCATGGCGTACTCAACGCCGCTGTTGATCAACGTCGATGGGCAGGATCAGCTCGTCAGCACCGGCGGCGACGCGGTGATCGCCTACGAGCCGGCGACCGGCAACGAGATTTGGCGGGTGCGCTACGACGGCTACTCGCTGGTGCCGCGGCCGGTCGTGGGGCACGGCATGATCTACGTGTGCACCGGTTACGATCACCCTTGGCTGTACGCGATCCGCCTTGGCGGCAAGGGAGATGTCACCGACACGCACGTCGCCTGGAAGCTGGACGACAATGTGCCGCTGAACCCGTCGCCGCTGCTGGTCGGCGATCAACTATATCTGGTCTCCGACAAGGGAATCCTCACCTGCCGCGACGCGCGCAGCGGCGACGAGCTGTGGCGGCAACGGCTGGGCGGCAACTACTCGGCCGCGCCGGTGTTGGCCGAAGGGCGGATCTACATCGGCGACGAAGACGGCAAGACGTTCGTGCTCGCTCCCGGCGTCGAGTACCAGGAGCTGGCGATCAACCAGCTCGACGGCCGCACGCTGGCCACGCCGGCGTTTGTCGACGGCGTGATCTACTTGCGCAGCGACACGCACTTGTACCGGATCGAGAATCGCTAACCGGCCGACAAGCCGCGGGGTTCATCCCCGCAGGTGCGGGTGACGGAAGGGGCAAACCCTGCGGCTCGTGATGCGGCGTTGTCTTACGGAGCGGTCGGCGCCTGCGCAGCGCTCGCGGGCCGATCGGTCTTGACCTGATTGCAATTGCAACCACAGCGGCAGCAATACGTCTCCAGCACGCACTTGAACCCCGGCTTCTCGTCGACAATCGTCTTCGAGACCATCACCTTGCGGGTTTTCACGCAGCCGCAGGATGGCTCCCAAATGGGTTCGCGGTGGCTGCCGCGGCCGTCGGCATCGGGCACGCAGCGTGTGCCGCACAATTTACTCTTGCCGGGAACGCAGAAGTCCTCGCACTTGACGTCGTAAACCGTGCGCGACACCTTCTTCACCTCGGGCACCAGCTTGCACACTTTTTTCAATTGATGGCAGCCGCACTGCGGGCAGTGAGCCTGGTCTTCGATACGGTCGGCCCCCGCGCAGGCTGGCAACATGGCCACGGTCAGCAGCGCAAGCAACGTGATCGCCTTCATACGCCGACGTTCCTCATGCGGATACTTGCGTTGTCGGCACTTTTGGCATCGTCGCTGCATTGCGAATCGCAAGGGACAACGATCGCTGCGGACAGCCGTTAAGGCCGTCAAGGTTTCACACAAACTCCGGCGGTCGAATAGCGGCTAGACCGGGAAATTTGTGCGTGTTACGCTGGCCTTCCTATTCAGGCAAATCGGTCACCTGCATCGTGCGTCGCGCATGGCGAGCCATCCATCAACTTCGCAATCGGCTCCTTGGGTCGGCGTGATCATGGGCAGCCACAGCGATTGGGAAACGATGCGCCATGCCGATGCCGTGCTCACCGAGTTCGGCGTGCCCCACGAGTGCCGCGTCGTTTCGGCCCACCGCACCCCGAAGCTCTTGGCCGAGTATGCCGGCACGGCCGAGCAGCGCGGCTTGGAGGTGATCATTGCCGGCGCCGGAGGCGCCGCACATTTGCCCGGCATGGTTGCCGCCGAAACGGTGTTGCCGGTGCTCGGCGTGCCGGTGCAGAGCAACGCCCTGCAAGGGCTCGATTCGCTGTTGTCGATCGTGCAGATGCCCGGTGGCGTGCCGGTCGGCACGCTGGCCATCGGCAAAGCGGGAGCGAAGAACGCGGCCTTGCTGGCCATCGGCATTCTGGCCATTTCACGCCCCGAGTTGCGCGAAAAGCTGCACGCCTTTCGCCAGGCGCAGACCGCCGCGGTGATGAAGGAAACGCTGCCTTGACCGCCTCCGGCACCATGAAGGAAACCACGCGTTGATTGGGCCGATCTTACCGGGCGGAACTGTCGGCGTGCTTGGCAGTGGCCAACTCGGCCGGATGTTCGCCATTGCCGCGCGGCGCATGGGCTATCGGGTGCACACGCTTTCGCCCGATCGCGACACTCCCACGGGCCAAGTCGCCGATGTCGAAGTGATTGCCGACTACAACGATCTGGACGCCGTACGCAAGTTCGCCGCGCAGGTCGAGGTCGTTACGTTCGAGTTCGAGAACATTCCATTCGCCACGGCCCAGGCCGCGACCGCCTGTGCCCCGGTGCGCCCCAGCGGCCAGGTGCTGCACACCACGCAGCATCGATTGCGCGAGAAGACATTCCTCAGCGACGCCGGCTTTCCCGTCGCCCCGTACGCCGCCATTCACAACGTCGACGAGCTGCGCGTAGCGCTGGGCCGCCTCGGCTGTCCGGCGGTGCTCAAGACCGCCGGTTGGGGCTACGACGGCAAGGGGCAAACGCGCATCAAGAGCGCCGATGAGGCCGAGAGCGCATGGCAGTCGCTGGGCGTCGACGAAGCGGTGCTCGAAGCCTGGGTGCCGTTCGAGCAGGAAATGTCCGTCGTCGCGGCGCGTGGCGTCGATGGGGCGATTGTCGATTACGGGGTGACGGCCAACTGGCACCGCAACCATATCCTCGACGTCTCGATGGCGCCCGGCGCATTGCCCGAGCGCGCCGCCAAGCAAGCGGTGGAAATTGCTCACGCGGTGCTCGAACGTTTGGACGTGGTCGGCGTGTTGTGCGTGGAGTTCTTCCTCACCGAAGATGCCAAGGTGCTCGTGAACGAGCTCGCGCCGCGCCCCCACAATTCGGGGCACTACACGATCGACGCCTGCGTGACCAGCCAGTTCGAGCAGCAGCTCCGCGCGATCTGCGCGTTGCCGCTCGGTTCGACCGAGCGCCACTGTGCGGCGGCGATGGCGAACTTGTTGGGCGACGAATGGCAAAGCGGTGAGCCGCATTGGGTCGAGGCTTGCCGTTGGCCAAATGTCAAGTTGCACCTCTACGGAAAAGCCGAACCGCGACCCGGTCGCAAGATGGGACATTTGACGGCCCTGGCGCGTACGCCGCAGGAAGCGGTGCATCAGGTGCGCGCGGCGCGTGCGGCATTGTCCAATCGAGTGGCCGCCGACGCGCCGTCGGTGATATAATTGAGTCGTTCGCAGTGAGCCGTCTCGTCGCAATCTGATCGCCCCATGGCACGTGCACAGCACATCGACGCGGTCCTCAAGAACTGGCCCTACGAGCCAGGCGATGTGAGCGTGCGCCTGGTGGCCGGCGGCGACGGCCGCGAGGTGCTGCAGATGCGCGTCGATCTGGGGCTGTTGCAGCTCGAGGTCGACCATCGCCCCGACGGCGCGCGTCCCGGCGGCGCCGAAACCTATTTCGATTACCTGCTCAGCCTGGCCATTCACGAAGGGGACGACTTCCAGCTCACCCCCGAGCAGTGTGCCGAGGTCGATCGCGAGTTCGTGCAGTACTACCAGCGGCGCATCTGCTGGCTGGCGCTGCGCGAGTTCGATCGCGCCGTGCGCGACGCCAACCATAGCCTGGCGCTCATGGACTTCGTGAAGAACTGCTCGCCCGACGAAGACTGGACCCGCTCGCACGAGCAGTATCGCCCGTTCATTTTGTTCCATCGCACCCAGGCGGCGGCCCTGGCGGCGCTCGAGGATTCGTCGCCCGAGAAGGCGATCGAGGAACTGAACAGCGGCATCGAAAGCATGCGCCAAGCCTGGCAGGCCGGCGATCCCGAAACGCCGTTCGAAGAAGACGAGATGGTCGAGCGGCTGAACCAGCTCCGCGAATCGCTCCGCGATCACTACAATGTCGGCCGAACGTTGAACGAGCAATTGGCCGAGGCGGTCGCCACCGAGCAATACGAGCTTGCCGCCCGCCTGCGCGACGAAATCGCCAAGCGCGGCGGGGACTGACCGTTTGTTTCGAGGGTTCGCAGCCCTCGGGGCTCAGGCATCGCTCGCAGAACGCAGCCGCCGGTGAGCTCTCGAGCGCCCGCGACCGTCCATCCCGGCCAGCCGCATGACCTATAATTGCCCGATGGCGCCAATTATTCTCGTAATTGGGCCGCGACTGGCTGGGCTGGCTTTTCGGATTCTCGTCCATGGCGATCGAACCCACCGCAGCCGATTCCAGCGGTCGGTCGTCGGGTGTTGATCGCGTGCCGCCGCGCGGTAAGCCTCGGCCGCCGATCGCCCCGCCGCGGCAAGTTGTGCGCGCCGAGGTCGCCGCTCCGCCGGTGAGCGTCGAGATCGCTCAGCCGGCGCCCCCGCCCGAACTGGTGCCGAAAGCGACCGCGGCGTTCGAATTCGCGCAGCATCGCGCCGCGCAGCCTGCGCCCACACCAGAGAATCGGTCGCTGGCTGCTCGCTGGCAACGCTGGGCGCTGCGCCATCGGCTCGCGACCAGCTTCACAACCAGCGCGTTCGTGCACTTCG
>DASZPI010000458.1:0-3518 GCA_035550355.1 Pirellulales bacterium | reverse complement strand
CGATACGTTCCGGTAACGAGCACAGGAATCTCGTATTTCTTGAGCAAGTCTGCGGCGCGCGGGGCGTCGTACCCGCCGGCCAAGATCATTTTGAATCCTTCGTGCTGTGCCCAGGCGATTGCCGATTGGATCTGCTGAATTTCGTCGGCGTGTACGATCACCGGCATGCGTCGCTCGAAGACCGGGACCATCGCTTCCCAGCGCTGGTCGTGGTCGGGGGGCATGCCGTTCTTTCCCTTTTCGGCGACGCTCTTGGCGATCCAGTACGCACGCGCGTCGGCCACCGCTTTGCGAAGACCCGCTAATGCCTTATCGCGATCGAGCAATTGTTGCTCGCCCGATTCTTCGAGCCGCCAGGTGTGAATCGGCGCCATCCGCGGCCAGAATACGTGCATCCCTACGGCCGAGGCCACGGTCATTTCGTCGGCCGTCCAGCCATCGAGCTGCATGACTGCCGAGCTCCCCGCAATCAACCCGCCGCTCGGGATCACCAACGCGAACAATACCCCGTTCGATCGCGTGACCGGAATCAGCTCGCTGTCGGGGTTAAACGCGACCTCGGGACGAACGTTCGGATTGATCTCGCCCGTTTCGGCCTCATCGACCGTGCCGCGTACGGAAGGGATTTCGACCAGGCCCAACGGGGTTGAGGCATCGAATAATCCCGGATAAACATGCCGGCCAGTAACATCGATCCGCTCGGCCGACGGCGGAATGTCGATGTCGCGACCGACGGCGACGATCTTGCCCCGATCGAACAGCACGATGCCATCTTCGATCGTCGGCGCGGTGACGGGATGCACCGTGCCGCCCACCAGCGCGACGGCGCGCTGCTGCGGAGCGCCCGGAACCTCGTCGTTGGCTAGCGAGGGTTGCGACCACGACGCGGCGGCAACGCAAGCCGCCGCGGTAACAGCGGCAAGAGCGGTTCGAGTGAAGCTCATTCGTGGCCTCCGTGGCTGCGAGCACCGTGGCCGTTGCTCTCGTGGTCGTCGTGGTCGTGACAGAACAAATCATCGCGCGGCCACAGGTCGCGCTCGCGCAGCGGGTCGTTGGGGCCGGCCATCGGCTCGCCCGATTCGAGAATTCTTTGCACCAATGCCGCGCGCCGCTCCAAAATTTGCCGGCGCCGCGCGGCATCCTCGTCGCGGTCGAAGTAGCGACGGCCTTCGATCCAGGTTTGTTCGCACCGCGCGAGCGTCGACAACGGCGAACCGCTCCACAGCGCCAGGTCGGCATCTTTGCCCGGCTCGATCGATCCGACCTGCCGGTCGATTCCCAGTTGCTTGGCCGCGTTGAGCGTGACGAACTTCAATGCCTCTGCGGGCGGGACGCCGCCGTACTTGACCGCCTTGGCCGCCTCGAGATTCAATCGTCGTGCCAGCTCGGCATCGTCGGAGTTGAACGACACCACGACACCGGCCTTGTGCAGGATCGCGCCGTTGTACGGAATGGCATCGTACACTTCGAATTTGTACGCCCACCAATCGGAAAAGCTCGAGCCGCCGACGCCATGCCGCGCCATCGCATCGGCGACCTTGTAGCCTTCCAGGATGTGCTGGAACGTGGCGATGCGAACGTTGAATTCCTCGCACACGCGCATTGTCGACAGGATTTCGTCCTGGCGATACGAATGGCAGTGGATCAGCCGTTTGCCTTCGATCACTTCGACCAGCGCTTCGAGCTCCAGGTCGCGGCGCGGCGGCAGCGTAGCAGGCTGTTTTTGCTTCGATTGTTTCAGCCAGGCGCGCTGCGCCTCGCGATATTCTTGCGCCGCGCGGAATGCATCGCGGATCAGCTCTTCGACGCCCATGCGACTTTGCGGGTACCGCGTGTGCGCGACGCCGGGCCAATTGCTCTGCTTCACATTCTCGCCCAGGGCGAACTTGATTCCTGGCGGCGCCTCGGCGAATTTCACCTCCGCGGGCAGCGCGCCCCAGCGAAAGCGAATCACCTGGTTCTGCCCGCCAATGGTGTTCGCCGAGCCGTGCAAAATATTCGCGGCCGTCACGCCACCGGCCAACTGTCGATAGATGTTGATGTCGTAGGGATCGATGAAGTCGCCGATCCGCACTTCGGCGGTGATCGACTGGCTCGCCTCGTTCACGCCGCCATCGGTTGCGATGTGCGAATGGCAATCGATGATGCCTGGGGTGAGGTGCTTGCCGCGGGCATCGATCACGACCGCATCTTTGGGAGCCGAGAGATGCTTGCCCACCGCCTTGATCTTGCCGGCTTCGACGAGCACATCGGCTTTGTCGAGTTGTCCCGCATCCGCGCAGGTCCACACGGTCGCTCCGCGAAACACGACGGCCTTCGGCTGCTCGGGTTGCTGTTCGATGCCGAACTCGCCGAGCGGGTAGTTGACCGGATAAAGAGCGCGTGTCGGCCGTTTCGATTCGAGGCTCTTTTTGGTGGCGGAATCCTCGTCGGTTGTTAGCCTCTCGGAGCCGCCGGGCGGTTGATCTTCAGGCTTGTTGAATGTGGTTTCGGGATTGTCGGGATCGCCTGGCTTCGATGGTTCGGAGCCCGCTTGGGGTTTTTTCGACTTGGCGCGATCGTCGGTCGCCCCATCATCGGCTTGGGTGCTCTGCGAGCTGTGTTCGTCTTTCCTTTTAGGCAGCGCAGTGCGGCGGGCCGCGACGTTCGATTGCTTGCCATCGGCCCAAAGGACGGTTCCTAGCAGCGTCGGCACGGTGGACGCCCCCTGCCCAGAGGCGGTTTGAGGCAGGTCGCCGCCGATGATCGTTCCGCTGATTTGGACCACGCCCTTCCAGCCGACCGCTTTGCCTGGCAGCGACAGGTTCAGTTGCGAGGCCCCGAGCGAGACATGCGTCGCCTTGGTTTCCTTCTGTCCGCGGCGAACGGTTCCGCTGAGCTTGGCGGGTTCGCCGCTGATCTCGAGCCGAACCGTCTCGCTGCCGCCGTCGTCATGTGCGATTTGCAGCTCCCATGTGCCGCGTGGATCGATCGTCGGCATCGGCGCTACTGGGTAGCGGCGGCCATCGATCCAGGTTTCGATCACCTTCGTCTTCGGTTCGAATACATCACCGTCGGTGACAACCAGGTGGGCGAGCTTGCCGACCTGCAGAGTTCCGAGTTGCTCGGACACACCGGCAAACTCGGCCGGCGTGACCGTCAGCGCCCGCAGCGCGGCTTCGGCGGGCAGGCCGTGCGCCACGGCTTGCCGGACCCCCGCGAGAAAGGCGTCGGGGGAGGTCAGCCCGTAGCTGGTCAGCGAAAGCTTGACGCCGGCCTTTTCGAGGCGCGCGGGGTTTTCCGGTGCGATGTCCCAGTGCATCAACCGTTCCAGCGCCACGCTCAGCGCCGCTTCGGGTAGGCGCACGTTCGGCGCCTTCGGGAAATTCACCGGAACGATCACTGGCAGTTTGGTGGCCTTCACCGCCTCGACACGCTGATACTCTTCGCCGCTGCCGCGGACGACCGCCTTGAGCTTAAATTCGTTGGCGACTTGCGAGGCGCGAAAGAAGTACAAGGTGTCGGCCGTATCGATTACC
>DASZPI010000457.1:0-1571 GCA_035550355.1 Pirellulales bacterium | reverse complement strand
CCGCCATGGCGCTCGCGCGCGGTCCGCCTCGGGTCAAATCGGGCGTCAGGCGATGAGGACTTTAACGATTGCGCAAGCCCCTGGCGAGTTTGGACCAAACGGAGGACCCTCGACTTTTGATGTTGCTAGCGTTTATACTGTTACTTTCAACGTCGCAACGTTTTCGTCGCGGGATGGCTGCACATGCAGGATCGTCAGTCGACTAGCTCGCTGTTTCCGCCGGTCGACGTGACCGCTGCGCCGCACGCCACGACCACTTCCTCCAGCGACCGGACCGACAACGAACAACTGCGCCTGTTGCGCGAGTTGGTTGCAGCCCAGGACCGGCAGAACGAGCTGCTCGAAGAGCTCGTGTCGCAATTGGTCTCGAACCAGCGGCAACGCACGCAAGAGCTGGCCAACTGGAAGAACGCGAACCCGGAGCTGGCCCATAACTGCCGCATGGCGGCCGAAGGTTTGAGCCGCGTTCAGACCGCGTTTCTGCACACGCTCACCGAAGAGGTGAACGCGAACGTCGACGTGCTGGCCGACGGCGAGTTCCTGCTCAGCGAGTTCGTCGATCGCTTTGGCCCGCGGCTGGCACACCTCAACGGCGTGCTGCAGGTGCTCGCTCAACTGAGCAGCGCCCCAGGGGCATAGGGCAATCGAGCCGGCTCACGCCTCGGGCGATGTCGATGCTTTGAGCACGCGCTCAATCTCATCGGCTGACATGCCGCGGTTCAGCATATCCTGCTTCAGGGCTGCGTCGAGTTCAGCCCGCCGATGCGCAAGAGTTGCCGAGTGAACGCTTGCCCAAGCGTAGGCGACGATTGTAAACGCACCGACGAGCAGCCCTCCGACGATCGTGATGATCGGGACCAACTCACCGGCACTTTGCCGCGATAACCATTCGATCATGGTTGCTCTCCGAATTATTGGTCCGAGCGCGCCAAGGTAGCCTGCCGGCGCGCTCTCACGATCTAAGGGGTATTCGCGGCAGCTTGCAAAATATTTGAGGAATTATGAAAAAGTTCGGGACTAATCGCGGCGTCCGCTGCTGCGCAGCGTGATCCGCCATAATCCTTGATCGACGGTCACGTACAGCACGTTGCGTTCGTCGCCGCGGCCGAACTCCGCGTTGCTCGGCAAGCCAACCGCTTCGCCGCGTTTTTGATCGCCGGGTCCCGTGGGGATGAACCCGACCTCGCGGCCGTCGTTGCCATCGAGCACCAGCACGCCGGGTCGTCGGGCCATCCGTAGGGCCAGGTACAATCGCCCGGCATTGTCGACCGTCATGCCGTCGCAGCCACTCTCGACACCAAAGTCGATGATCTGCCGCGGCCCTCCTTCGGCCTGCCCGTGCAAGTTGAGCGTGAAGGCGTAGATTTTCATCGGTCCCGGGTCCGGCAGCGGAGCGTTGGGATCGATGCGGTCGGTGCCGTTGTCGTGCTCGGCGACGTACAGGGTCCGCTCGTCGGGCGACAGCGCGATCCCGTTCGGCTTGCTGAGCGCGTGCGTGAATTCGTTCACCTCGCCGGTTGGCTCGACGCGGTATACGGCGCGGTGTTCCAGTTCGCGCGGTTCGTCGCCCA
>DASZPI010000456.1:0-3047 GCA_035550355.1 Pirellulales bacterium | reverse complement strand
AAACCAATTGCCCTGTTGGCGGCTGGCCCGCGCTACCGTGGGCAGGTCTTTCGGAGACAGAAGTGGACGGCGCGTGTTGGGCCGCCTGCGGACGCATGTTCCGATTGCCTCGACCTACTTCTAGTATTGCACCCCGCCGCGCGGCAGGTGTCAAGAGTTTTGCGGTTCGGGCCCAGGTCGCCTGAGCCGGGAATCGGTGGGTCTCGTTTCCGGCCTGTGAACGGATCGATTTTACCGCGATTCTGCGGGGTGTCCCTTCATTGGTTTAACCGGATGCGGTCGCGGGTCGGAATCTTGTCGCCCGGCGGTCGATCAAGTACCATTGCCAGTTCCACATTCCCCGATAGCTCAGTTGGTAGAGCGAGCGGCTGTTAACCGCTAAGTCCTAGGTTCGAGTCCTAGTCGGGGAGCTTTTTGGTAATCCCGTGGCCGTTCCAGAACACGCGCCCGTGGCCAGGTGCTGTGGCTGTCGGGCGTTTGGCATTTCTTTTGGCCGGCGAGGCGGCTCGCACGGTCCCCGGCCCGTCGATTACGAGTTTTTTCGGCCCTTTATATAGACACATATCTATATAGATGATAAACTATGTTAATGCAAAAGCTCGACCAGGCATTCGCCGCTCTTGCCGACCCGACCCGACGCGCGATCGTCGTGCATCTGGCGCAGGGTGAGGCGAGTGTCATGGAGTTGGTCGGTCTCTTCGATCTCGCGCAGCCCACGATTTCGTCGCACCTGAGGGTGCTGGAGTCGGCGGGGCTGATCTCGCGGCGCAAAGTGGCCCAATCGCGGCTGTGCAAGCTCGAGGCGGACCGCTTGAAGACGGTCACGGCGTGGCTTGCGCAGGTGCAAGAGGTTTGCGAGCGCAATTACAAGCGGCTCGACGAATTGCTCGCCGAATTGAAAGAGGCACAGAAAGGAAAGCGGCAGCAATTCTCCCGTCGGTGTTTCTTCTGAATTCTGGCCATGAAGCGCATCTTGATCACCGGCGGGGCGGGTTTTATCGGCAGCCACCTGGCCGACGCTCTGCTGGCTCGCGGCGACACCGTGACGGTCGTCGATGATCAGTCGACCGGGAATCTGGCCAACCTGGCCCAGGCGCAACGGTCCGATCGCTTTCGCTTTGTGCCCGGTTCAGTGGCCGATCGTGATCTGGTGCGACGGCTCATCGCGGATGTCGACGTGGTCTATCACCTGGCGGCGGCGGTCGGAGTTCAGCTCATCGCCCGCGACCCGGTGCGCACGATCGAAACGAACATCTATCCGACCGAACTAATTCTGGCCGAGCTCAAGTTGCGCCACGACCGCGGTGAGTCGGTAAAGCTGTTCCTGGCCAGCACGAGCGAAGTTTACGGCAAGAACCCGCGGCCGCGCTGGACCGAGGAAGACGACCTGGTCTTCGGCCCCACGACCAGGGCTCGCTGGTCGTATGGTGTCTCGAAGGCGGTCGACGAGTTCCTGGCCCTGGCGTACGCCCGCGAGCATGGGTTGCCGCTGGTGATCGCGCGGTTCTTCAACGTCGTGGGCCCGCGTCAAAGCGGGGCCTACGGCATGGTGCTGCCGCGATTGGTCGATGCGGCCCTACGCGGTGGCCCGCTGGTGGTCCACGACGACGGGCAGCAGGTGCGCTGCTTTGCGCATGTGGCCGACGTGGTTGGTGCCGTGATGGCGTTGATGGAAACGCCCGCGGCGCTGGGTCGCGTGTTCAACGTCGGCAGCGATCAGCCGGTGAAGATTCTCGATCTCGCGCGGCGCGTGGCGGCGGTCGTCGATCCGGAACTGCCGATTCACTTTCAAAGTTACGCCGAGGCTTATTCGCCCGATTTCGAAGACGTGCGCAGCCGCGTGCCAGACCTGACACGCCTGCGGGAAACGATCGACTTTCACCTGCGCCACGATCTGGATGCGATCATTCGCGACGTGATCGCGTCGAAGAAGCGATTGAACGCGGAGTGATGAGTGGGACGAGAATGCAGAAGGAAAAATGATGAATGATGCGTCGAAAAAGCGATGAGCGCGGAGTGATGAGTGATGAACGGGAAGAGAATCTGGCCGCGGCGTCGGACGGCCGCGTGACGCGACAAGCATTTTGCATTGCCTCCGCGCTGAGAGGCGTCAGCCTCCCTTGCATTCAGCCCCTGCGGGGCTTTTGGCTGAACGGCCGCTTCGGCGCTCTTGTTCATCATTTTGGATGTGACCGAAGCTGGTGGTGAAGTGTTCACACTAGCCCGAAGCGCCAGCGAGGGACGCGGGACGAGAATGCAGAAGGAAAAATGATGAATAGGCTGGCGCCCGCTTCGGCGCTCTTCGCTCTTGTTCATGATTCTGCGTTCTTCATTTTGCATTTGGCGGCGATGGCCGCGCCGCCATGCGCGCGGACGCACACCACCAAAAAACGCTTGGGGCACTGCCGCCGTGGCGCGGGTTGATAATCCGGCCGCAAGTTCTTTGAATTGGTTAGAGGCCTTTGCCGACTGCCAACTTGTGTCTTTCGACATTTGAAGTTCGACATTCGACATTCATGCCCGCTCGTCTCTGTGTGCCCTGTGCCCTCGGCGGCAAATTCTCGCGACTGCACACCACACAACGCGCAGGCTCGGTGTAGCGTGTGACCAGAAAGGCAGCAGGAACTCTTCTCAGGGATCCTTTTGCTGCAGGAAACGCGTCTCGCTCAAGGCAAGCTAGTTCAAACCAGCTACTTCAGGCCTGAGTGTCGCAACGGAGTCACTGGCCTTCATCGCGTTTGGAAAATGGCGCTACTGCTAGGAAGAACATGGCTATTGGATCAATCGAGATCGCTATCGCCTGTTGTTAGCTTGGTGCTCAAGCGTGTCTATGTACCGGCTGTTATCCACTAGTAACAGCGGATGCACTCACATACGAATTTAACTTGCACGGTTATCGGCCAACATTACAATCCGCGCTGCTCATATTCACGTTCTCGCGCGCCTCGGGGGAAGCGGCGAGAATGTTCAACGGGGATGGGTATGGCAAGGGCAGCGAATCGACCCAGGCAGCTGTCTCGTTCTCGCAAAGAGAAGAGGCCGCAGTT
>DASZPI010000455.1:0-4215 GCA_035550355.1 Pirellulales bacterium | reverse complement strand
CGGCGGCACCATGCTCGAACGCGATCGGTGCCCGGCATTCAAAACGCTCGAAGGACGCGGCCGCGCCGCGCGTGCTCTGAATTCAGCAGGCATTGAAGGGCTGATCGTGGTCGGTGGCGACGGTTCGCAGGCCGGAGCGCTGGCCTTTTCGCGCGAAGGGATCGCCGTCAACGGCGTCGCTTCGACCATCGACAACGACCTGGCCGGCAGCGATGTGACGATCGGCGTCGATAGCGCGCTGAACGTTGCCTTAGAGGCAATCGACCGGCTGCGGACAACGGCCTCGTCGCATCGGCGGCTGTTCATCGTCGAAGTCATGGGGCGCAATTGCGGCTACCTGGCGCTGGCGGCCGGTTTGGCGGGCGGGGCCGAAGTGATTGTCGCTCCCGAGCATCCGCTCGCGGCAGCGCGCGTCGTCGAACTGCTGCACCAGGCGCGGCTACGCGGCAAGCGGCACGCGGTCGTTGTCGTGGCCGAAGGGGCCGAAGCCAATGGCCAACGGTTGTATGATTATCTCAAACAACAGCACACGGTTGATTTCGATCCGCGACTGACAATCCTCGGGCACACGCAGCGCGGCGTTCGTCCCGGGGCATTTGATCGACTGTTGGCAACACGGCTGGCCGCTCGCGCGACCGACATGCTGTTGCGTAACGAATCTGGATATCTCATCGGTTTGCGCAACGGCCTTGCGACTCCGACCCCGTTGTCCGAGGTCATTGGCCAGCCAAAGCCACTGCCCACGGAGTTTTTGGCCCTTGCTGAAACCATGCAACTTTAGCGCATGCGGTCCGCCATCTGCACGATTCTTCCACTAACCTCGAATTGCGGCCGCAAGGGGACTTATCATGGCAAAAGCCAACATCGAACGTGAACGCGAGCAGTTGATCGACCACGAACTGCGGCTGCTGGGCATTCGCAACGAGGCCGTATTGCGAGCCATGCGTCGCGTCCCGCGCGAGGAATTTGTCGCTGATGAACTGCGCGAGTTCGCCTACCGCAACGCCCCGCTGCCGATTGGCCAGGGACAAACCATTTCGCAGCCGCTGGTCGTCGCGCACATGGCCGAGGCATTGGAGCTGGAGCCCGGCGACCGAGTGCTGGAAGTCGGCACCGGCTCGGGATACGCGGCGGCCGTGCTGTCGCTGCTAGCCGGCGAGGTGTTCACGATCGAACGGCATCAGGCGCTGGCCGAGAGCGCGAACCAGCGGCTCAAGCAGTTGGGCTACGGCAACGTGCGTGTCCGGTTCGGCGACGGCACACGCGGCTGGCCTGAAGAGGCGCCGTTCGATGCGATCGTTGTTGCCGCCGGCGGGCCCAGTGTTCCCGCCCCGCTGCTGGCCCAATTGAGCATCGGCGGTCGCCTGGTGATCCCGGTCGGCGAGCGCGAGTCGCAGCAGTTGGTGCGCGCCATCCGGCGCGGAACCGATGAGTACGAATACGAGGAACTTGGCGGCGTGCGGTTCGTGCCGCTGATCGGCGAAGCCGGCTGGCGCGATGAAATGCAAGCGTGGGCTCCGCGCGCTACCGCGGCCCCGGTGAAAGCCCGGCCGACGGTCACCAACTTGATTCGCAACGCCGCCGAGCCGTTCACTTCGATCGAACATACCGACCTGCGGCCGATGCTTGAGCGCATCGGCGACGCCCGTGTGGTGCTAATCGGCGAAGCGACGCACGGCACGAGCGAGTTCTATCGCATGCGCGCTCGCATCACGCGTGCCTTGATCGAGCACAAGCAGTTCAACTTCGTCGCGATCGAAGCCGACTGGCCTGATGCGTATCGCATCCACGACTTCGTCACGCACCGTCAGCGCGAAGAACCACACGATTGGGAGGCGTTCGCCCGCTTTCCGACTTGGATGTGGCGGAACACCGAAGTGCTCGAATTCATCCACTGGCTGCGCGACTTCAATTTGAATCGCCCAGCCGTCGAGCGCGTCGGATTCTACGGCCTCGATTTGTACAGCTTGTTTACGTCGATTCACCGCGTGCTCGAGTACTTGGATCGCGTCGATCCGCAATCTGCCCGCATCGCGCGCACCCGTTACGGCTGTCTCGCGCCGTGGGAATCGGACCCGGCAACGTACGGCCGCGCCGCGCTCACAGGATCGTACCGCAGTTGTGAGAAAGAAGTGGTGCGAATGCTCGATGACATGCTGCGACGCCGCGTCGACGCGGCCGTGCGCGACGGCGAGGAACTGTTCGACGCGCAGCTTAACGCCCGGTTGATCGCCGACGCCGAGCAGTACTATCGCATCATGTACTACGGTTCCGACGAGTCGTGGAACCATCGCGATACGCATATGTTCCAAACCTTGCAGTCGCTGCTAACTCGTTACGGTAGCGAGGCCAAAGCCGTGGTCTGGGAACACAACTCGCACCTGGGCAACGCCGCCGCCACGCAATTCGGCAAGCATGGGCAAATCAACGTCGGTCAACTCTGCCGCGAGCAGTTCGGCAAGCAGCTGTACGCGATCGGGCAGGGGACCGATCACGGCACGGTTGCCGCCTCGTCCGATTGGGAAGGACCGATGGAGATCAAGCATGTCCGACCCGCACATCCCGACAGCTACGAACGACTCATGCACCTGGCCGAGATCGAGTCGTTCTTCCTGCCACTGGCAGGCCCGCGTGGAGAAGAAGTGGCGGCCGCGCTGCGTTCGCGGCGGCTGGAGCGCGCGATCGGCGTGATTTACCGTCCCGAAACCGAACGCATGAGCCATTACTTCGACGCCTCGTTGCCCGAACAGTTCGACGAGTGGATCTGGTTCGATGAAACCTCGGCCGTCCACCCGCTCACCACACAGCAAACGGCCGAGCACGAGCCTTCGCACCCGTTTGCGAGCATCGATCGATGAGGTCGCAAACGAGGGCGCAATGACGCCGCGGCGACGCTGACCTCGAGGAACCAGCGACTTCGGAAAATGACAATGACCAACGGTGTGATGTACAGCTTGACGCAGTCGCTGATGGACGAGTTCGCTCATCGCACCGGTATTGAAGGAATGGCTAAACCGCGGCGTTACCTTTGGACCGACGCATTCGCGGTCTGCAATTATCTTGCGCTGTTTCGCAAAACGCACGACGGCGATTACCTGCGGCTTGCAAGCGCGTTGGTTGACCAGGTGCACCATGTCCTCGGCCGCCATCGGACCGACGATGCTCGTCGCGGCTGGATCAGCGGATTGTCCGACGAAGCAGGCGACTTGCATCCGACGCGCGGCGGCCTGCGCATTGGCAAGGCGCTTCCCGAACGCGGACCGCACGAACCGTACGACGCGCGTGCCGAGTGGGATCGCGACGGGCAGTATTTCCACTATTTGACCAAATGGATGCACGCCTTGCATCGCATGGCCTGCGAGACCGGCGACGAGAAATATCAACGCTGGGCGATCGAGTTAGCCAGCACGGCCAGCGCGGCGTTCACGGTTCCTAGTCGTGCCGGTGACGGGCCGCGGATGGTTTGGAAAATGAGCATCGACCTGAAACGCCCCCTGGTCAGCTCGATGGGGCAGCACGACCCGCTCGACGGCCTGATCACGCTGCTCGAACTGCAGTCCGGATCGGGGATGAAAACGGCTTCTGAAATTAATCTCGCACGGCCGATCAACGAAATGGCATCGATGTGCCTCGAGCTGGGCGGAATCACCGACGATCCGCTGGGAATCGGCGGGCTGCTCGATTGCGCTACGCGCTTGGCCGAGTTGACATTCGAGCACGGCGTCGCAGGGCAGCGCCTGCTGTTGCGAATCGTGGCTGATGCCGAGGCGAGCCTGCACAGCCTCGATGATGATTCGCTGTTCGCCGGCGACGCCGAGCATCGCCTCGCGTTCCGCGAGCTCGGCCTGGCCATCGGGCTGCACGGGCTCGCAACCATCCACCGGCTCACGCAGCACGAGCGACAATTCGAGCCAGCCATCAACGAATTGCAGCGGTACCTGCCCCTGGCTGGGCTGATCGAAGCGTTCTGGAGCGACCCGGCGAATCGCCGCAACCGCACTTGGTCCGAGCATGCCGACATCAATAACGTGATGCTCGCAACCAGCTTGATGCCGGCAGGCTATCTGGCGATCTGACGGCGCGAGTGATCGCGGTCACGAATAGTCGGTCAATGTTTTCGGGGGCCACGCGCTCCGCAGCGCGTTGAGCACGGCGGCCACATCGATGACCTCTTGAAACAACGCGCCGGCAACCGGCGGCAGCATCCCTGCGGTT
>DASZPI010000454.1:0-3508 GCA_035550355.1 Pirellulales bacterium | reverse complement strand
GCTGCACCACGGCTTATCGCTGCTCTGCCGCTCCGGGCTGGTGATCAAGATTCCGAAGCACGGGCCGTCATGCGTGATCTATCTCGTCGCGCCGCACGTTGAACGTGGGCCCGTCGATCCGCTGCTTATCGAGGACCGCGCATGAAGCCCGGAAAACAACTTCCGAAGGTCTCGCTCGATGCGACACGCGTGCCTGAGTGGATGCAGGACCTGCGCCTCGCAATGTTCGATGCTGTGTCGCGTGCCGACATCGTGGCAGTGATGCAGTCCCTGGTTCGGGAAGCGAAGAGTGGGAACGTCCAGGCCGCGAAGCTGCTGCTCGACTACACGGTCGGAGCAAGTCGGCCGATCGTCGAAGGCAATTTGACGATCGTCAACGCGGCCACCGAACAGCCGAGTCGGCCACGCCCAACAACGTGCCAGCCTGGAACCCCGGACAAGCTTTCGGTGTTACGTGAGCGAGCTGCAGCAGGTGAAGAACTGTTCAACGATGACGACGAACGATCGATCAGTCTGAAAGGACACACGAAACATGACCGAGCGTGATCGATCGACGGTGCTGACCGCCGAACAGCAGCAGCTGTGGTCCCGCCTCGTCTCTGCCGAGCCGCTATTGCTCGCGCTTCGGTCCGAAGCGAAGCGATGCGACTCGACCGACTGGGCCTCGTACGAACGGCTGAAGCGCGAAATGAAGGGCCTGGTCGGCCATGGCGCACGATCAAGCGACCCGGAGCTGCGAACGAGTCAAGCGTACGAAACCGCTCACCGGGCCATCTTTGGGCAGACGTTCTAACGACGAGACGGAGCGCACGCTGTGGCAAGGTCGCCCATCCCCGCCGAACTGCCCATCGAATCGGTTGTCGCCATCTGCGACACGCGCGAGCAAACGCCGCTCAGCTTGTCGCCCCTGCAGATGATCCGCGGAACGCTTCCGACGGGCGATTACTCCATCCGCGGCTTGGAACAGGTCGTCGCCATCGAACGCAAAAGCGAGCCCGACCTGCTGTGCTGCATTGGCGCCGAACGTGAGCGATTCGATCGTGAAGTTCAACGCTTGCTGGCCTATCCGGTCCGCGCATTAGTCGTCGAATCGTGCTGGGCCAGCATGGAGCGTGGCGCTTGGCGATCGAGCGTTACGCCGGCAGCAGCAGTTGGATCCTTGCTCGGCTGGGTTGCCGCAGGCTTGCCCGTACTGATGGTCGGTGACCACCAGACGGCCGGCCGGTACGTCAGCAGGTTGCTATATATCGCTAGCCGCAGACGCTGGCGCGAAGCCAGGGCGTTACTTTCTGTCGAGTGCAGCGGGGCACTTGTTCCAGAACGCGTCGATCCGTTTTCAGTAGAACCAGCTTAGCCATCAGCAAAAGGAGGTCAGTATGTCGGGCGCAAACAATCACGACCGGGAGGATGAAGAGCTTCCAGACGACGAAGTCAACGCTGCCGAAATCGGTTCATCTGTTTTGTCGAAGGCAGCTGTCGACACCTACATCTACTTTTGCCAACTCCGCTCCGGTGCGTGGTTCAAGTTCGGGCGCTTCGTAGCTGGCGGCCCACCCAATACGCCCGCTGGCGAATGGGGCACGCTGCGCGACATCCAGGATGCCTACATCCCGAACGCGCACACTCCCGACACTAACCAAGCCGCGCTCAGCTTCGGGCGTGGTGTTGAAGTGCGGCTTTCTGAGATCGTGATCCTCGTCGACTACGACTCCTGATCGTCAGGTTTTCTGCCCTCGCGTGTACGCGGATGAGCGAATGACCGACAGCGACAACGCCCCCGACGGACTCGACGACGCGACGCGGTTCCTGCGCGCGTTGTTCGAGCCGCAGGACATCATTTGCTTTCGGCCGATCGAGACATGGACCGAGGGCGCGAAAAAGCAGAGCAAGGTCATCCACAGTGACATGACGTGGGTCAGCGACCAGAACGGGACGCTGAAGGTTCACGTACTGCGGATGATGAAGATGGCGCCGGCCAAGCACGCGAACTTGTTTTTCGGTGTCGCGCCGCGGTTCAACCACAAGCACTTCGACCTTGCTTGGCAAGTCCGCAAGTTGAACGCGTTGTGGAGCGACATCGATCACGTCAGCACCGATGAAGCGTTAGCCAGGTGCAACGGTGCAGGGCTGCCCGTGCCGTCGATCGTCATCAACAGTGGGAACGGTGCCCACGTGTACTGGCTGCTCGACAGCCCGTACATGATCGACGATGCCAGTGCCCCGCCGGCCGTGCTCACGGAGTTCATCGACCAGGGCCCGGGCAAGAAAAAGAAGGTGCTGAAGTGGTTCAAGGACGAAACCGGCGAGCGCGTCGAACTGACCGCGAAAGGAGTCGCGCCGAAGCTCAGCAACAAGGGCCAGTTCGCGCAGGACGTGCTACAGGGCATCGCTGCGAAGATCGGTGGAGACGCAACGCATGACTTGTCGCGGTTGCTTCGCCTGCCCGGAACGATGAACCGCAAGGACGCTCGCGGTGGCAAGCCGCCGGTTCCGTGCACGATCGTTGAATTGGACCAGTCGCGGCGGTACGCGTTCGACCAGTTCAGTTCGTTCGCCGCACAGTCGCCCGACGCCCAGCGCCGGGTGAAGATCGCCGCAGTGCCATTGCCTCAACCAAAGAAGCTCTTCGGCAAAAGGCTCGAAAAGTTCGAAGATGCTGTAGCACGCTGTGCGATCGCAGAGCAAGGCAGCCGGTCCGAAGCTGACTTCGCCGCCTGCGCGTTGGCGGTCCGTAGCGGAGTCGCCAAAGTCGATGCCTGGGCCAAGCTGCAGTTCGTCGGCAAGTTCGCCGAAGGCGGCGAGCGCTACTTTGAGCGAACATGGGCGCGAGCGGAAGAAAAAGCGCGTGAGCAGAAGTTCGAGGTTCTCTCGGGCGCCACGAAAACGCGCACCAAAAGCAACCCAGCGACGACGAACACCGCCCCGACGGAGCGACACTCGATCGAGCTCAGCCCGTTCGTCCCGGTCTCGACTACCTTGCGACAGATTACTGATTATCTTGTGCAGGAACGCGTGATCTACCGACGTGCCGAGCAGGGAGTGGTGGTTGACGGTGACCGAATAGGTCCGGTGCTGTCGCCGCAACAGTTCATCGGCCTGATCAGCGCGCACATTGAGTTCTACAAGCAGGAGTCCGAGTCGGTCTCGCACACGACGCTGCCTGCGAATCTCGCGAATGCGTGGTTCCACAACCCACACGAGCAGAAACGATTGCCCTGCATCGCATTGTTCACCCGCAACCCGCAATTCGTGCAGGGCTGGCGACTCACCCAGCCAGGCTTCGATGAGGATTCGGGCGTGTACTACGCCGGCCCGGCTGTGGCCGCTCGAGAAGGTACACAGCACCTCGACGCCATGTTGGAAGGCTTCTGCTTCAAGAAGCCAGCCGACCGCACCAATTTGATCGGCATGCTGCTGACGACGCTGTGCACCGGCAAGTTCATCGGCAGCAAGCCTGGGGTGATCGCGACCGGAAACCAGCCGAGCCTCGGAAAGACGACGCTCATGC
>DASZPI010000453.1:0-3075 GCA_035550355.1 Pirellulales bacterium | reverse complement strand
TGCCGGGGGCTAACAGGTGAACTCCACGGCTGGCTGAGGCTACTTGCTGGCGGTATACGCCTGCGCCAGCTTTTGCGGGGTGACGCGATACGCCTGCTGCACCGCGTTGTCGAACTTCATTCCCTTCTTGAGCAGCTCCATCAACGTGCCGAACTGCGCGCCATTGGCCATCATCGATTTGACCAGGCCGTACGACAGTGCCGCCGCCTGTCCGTCGACGCTTTTATCTTCGATGAAGTTCCATTTTGCGCCGGCCATTGCTGGTCCGACTTGCTCGTCCCAGTGCTTAACCAGTGCGCTGCGCGGCTCGACCTTCGCTGCGTAAACGCGCGCCGCGCCGTTCGAGAACCACGCCGGAATGTTGCGGCCCATCGAATCGACGTAGCAACCGCAGAGAATTTCGGAAACCAACAGCGGGAACGTATGGTCGTTCTCTTTCGGCGCCATGAGGCCGCCGAAGGCATCGATCACGTCGAAGCGGAAGAACGCGCTCGTGTCGCTGGGAAGCTCGCGGCGATCGACCATCCGTGCGAACTCGGAAAGCTCGAACCGTTTTTCAAAGACGAAGATCGAAATCTTGCCTTTGACCAATGGCTTGCCGGGCGGAACCTTCAGGGCCGTGCCGATCTTCACGCGCTCGGCGTCAATCATGTCGGCCAGCTCGTTCAACCGAACGGATGGCAAATTGCCGTACACCACAAAATCGTCGCGCTCGACTTTGTCGACCGGCATGCCCGGGCTGCCCTTGGCCCAGTTCTTCTTGGCCAGGTCGGCACGCGAGGCGGTCAGTTCCTCGTGCGTCATCTTGATCGCGTTGTTGACCCGCACTTGGAACTCGAGCAGCTCGCGCGGATCGTCGCCATCGAACTTGGCGCCTTCGGAAATCCAGGTTTCGAACTTGGCAATCTCGCTGTCGCTAAGTGCCGAGCTACGCTGCGGCATGCGCGGACGCAGCTTGCCCATCCGATCTTTCTGAGTTCCCTTGAGCATTTTCAACAAGATGCTGTTACCGGGGTTGCCGGCCGAGAGCACATCGCCGTCGCGTCCGCCGCGCTTGAGACGTTCAAAGGTATCGAGCTCGAAGTTGCCGGCGCCGCGATCGCCGCCATGGCAGTTGGTGCAATTGCCGACAAGCATGGGGGCGATGTCGCGCATGAACGACACCTTCTCGTTGCCGGTCGGCATATCCGACATCGACGGTCCCGCGCTGCCGCTGTTGGAGGCGAGCATCACGTTCGGATCGCCGCCATCGAAGATCGCCCCCTGGTCGATCCAGGCAACGACCATGTCGATCTCCGCGTCGCTGAGCCGGTTGGCTCCGCGGGGCATATCGCCCGATTCGAGCAAGTCGACCAGCGTGCTGCCTTTGCCCTTTCCAGGTTGAAACACCGTGCCGTTGCCCGAGCCGGCGCGCAGCGCAGCGTAGCTAGCCACGCTGAACCCGCCCGACTGACGACTGATGTGGCAACGCCCGCATTTGTCGGCCAACAGCGGCGCGATCTGATTGACGAAGCTGACGCCGCCGGTCGGAGTGGTGGGCTTTTTGGCAATCGGCTTCTTGGGCATTGGCTTGCCCGCGGTCGGCTTGGCGCTGGCAGCCGAATGATCGAGGCTGGCCTTCAACAAGCGCTGTGCCGCAGCGAATCGCATCTCGAGGCCTGACACTTCGGGACCGAGGTCGGCGTTGTTCTCGCTCTTCAGTTCATCGATCGATTTTTCGATCTGCTCGATGACCTTGCCCAGGTCGCCGTATTTCTTGCCGCGAAACAGCATGCCCACTTGGTGTAACGACTTGTTCACCGCGTCGATCTTTTGTTTCTCGGCCGGCAGGATTTCGGCCTCGGCAAGTGAGACGACCTGCAACATCATGCTGCCAGCCAGCATCAATCCAAGCGCGCGTAAGCCTGTCATGGATCACCCCGAATGAGCTCGCGCAAGGGTTCTGTTCCGTGCCGCCGAGGCTGCGCATAACCTCGCCGTGGCAACTAGTATAGTGGTGTTCAGCGCAGCGTGTCTACGAACATATCGGCTTTGCAACGCAGCAATCGCGCGGTCGAAACACCGCGAACAGCCAGCATTCGGATTGCATTTCGGCGCGCTGGACACACGCCGTCGGCCCCCGCGAGCCCGCAAGCTCGGATGCCCGGGCGTCTAGTTTCCGGAGCTCGGGCCTTCGTCGGTCTGGATCACCTGCTCGTACAGCATCTTGAACAGGCGTTTGCAATCGGCCCGTTGCTGGTCGGTGATGGGGGTCATGCTCGTCAGAAAGACCTGGAACTGGATGTACTGTGTCAGGTCTTCGCCCGCGATCTGACGGCCGCCAGCTTGCCAGTTCTCGCGGACGTGCGCCGCGCGCTGAACGGCGCGATGGCCGAGCTGGCTGACCAGGTTCTCGGTCACCGTTGGCGTCAACGGCTTGCCTTGGTTGTCGAATAAGAAATAGACCACAAACCCGTAGCCCAGCGGTTGTTGGTTTAGTTCAAACTCGTAAAACGGCAAATCGGTCGATTGCACTGGCGGGTTGTACAGCTTTGAATCGACGGTCCAGCCCAGGCCGCGATAGCAACTGGTCAGGTCGTGCCACTTCGAGAACGGATAATCGACCGCGGCGTACATGCGGTTGTTTCCGCCGCCGTAAGACCAGTAGCGCGAGTGAACCGCCTTGTACAACCGTTCGACCTGAGTGCCGTACGAGGCCAGCGGCCGCCCACTCCAGACGCTCGGCATCGTCTTTTGACTAATGTGATCGAAGACTGAAGGCGGGCCTGAGGTATCGGCGACCTCGGCCACCGAGCCGGTCGGGATCAACAACACCAATTGAACCAGCAGCACCAGGCCGAACAGCACCGCAATCGGCAGCGCGGCGAAGGATCCGAATAGCGTCTGCTTCAACTGGGGGAACGTGGTCACATCGGAAACGGCGCGTTCGCGCTCGCGACGGCGCCAGAACGAATAGCGGTGCGAAAGGAAGAACTCGAACACCCGGTCGGTGCTCGCCACAAGCACCAATGTCACGGCGAATACCCCCAGGCCGACAATCGTGTGGGGCAATCCATCGAGCACGTCAATGTTGAG
>DASZPI010000452.1:0-5452 GCA_035550355.1 Pirellulales bacterium | reverse complement strand
CAGCTTGCCATTCCTACGAGCCTCCGGCCTCGATCACGTGCAGGCGCGTCCAATCGCCGCTGCTTTCGTTGAAGTAAATGCGTTGACCGTCGGCACTGAACGCCGGGTGCGGGTGCGACACTCGCCACGACCTCGCTCCATGCGAGTTATCGAACCGATGGAGCACCACGTATGCCCCGCCGCGCATGTCGCCGACCATTACGCCCCACTGACCTTGGGGTCCGCCGACCGAATCGACCAGCCCGTCGGTCACGAACAGTTTTCCATCGGGGCTGACCGACGGGTGCGATCCGCTGAGGTAAGGCATGTTCGGAATGCGTGTTGCCGCGCCATCGGCGCTGTCGATCAGCACGTTGCCCATTTCGATGATGGTGCGCGAATCGGGATGCCAAGCGGGATGTCCCCATTTGCTACGCATGAACAAGAAGTCGTTGCCATCCAGGTCGAAGGCGATCAACCCTTGACGGTGGCTCGCACCTTTCGAGCGATAGTTGTCGGTCCCACTGCCGGCGGCAATCTTGAAGAAGACGCGCGATCGATCGGGGCTAAGAACGGGAAAGAAGATTGAGATCGGCTTGTCGCCAAATTCGTCGTGCAACCAGGAACCATATTTTTGGGCTACCGCCGATGCAGTCACCGGGACGGTCGATCGACCGGTGGCCACGTCAAGCAGCTCCAGATCGCGATGCGCGCCAGGATTCCAATGGCAGCCGTAAATTGGCAGGACATCACCGGTCGGCTGGCCGAAGGCAAGTTGACGATCGGTGGCGACGACGCGCTCGTCGGCCGACGCCAGATCGACCACCGACACCGACCAGTGCCCGTCGCGCACGTTGTGGAAGGCGATTCGCTTGCCGCCGGACAACCATTGTTGGCAGGCCGCGCGATGAGCGTCCTCGGTGCGAATGTCTTTAACGAGCGTGGTTTCCTCGCCTGTGGCGCGGTCCAAAATGCAAAGCTCGCCGTGTTCGCCGCTGGCTACAGCCGACGAATAGTACAGTACCTTTCGGCCGTCGGGGCTTTCGGGGGTGGCAAGATAGTAGCTGTGGATCGTGTGCCGAGGCTGGTCGGGGCCGACGGTCCGTACCCGAAAGGCGGTACGCCAGGGGGCAAGCGAATCGGCCGAGCTTCGTGTCGAAGCGGCGTCGCCGGCATGGACCGACGATGCGACCGCAAAAACAATAGCCAGCGCGCGTACCAAGATCAGCGTTTGGTTCATGTGGCTGTAAGTTTCGCTCGCCGTGCAGGTGCGAGCAAGTGCGGCCAACCACTTCTCCGCCCAGAGCGATCGCCGGCTCGGCACCATCTAGTTTGCCCAATCCGTATAGCCTCGGGCTCGTTCGAGCCTGTATACTTATGGACTTACCGTATACACTACTATTCGCGTCGCGTCAGTGACCATTCTGTGCGCGACAACCTCTGGCACAACTGCCCGCACCGCCATGGCCACCGACGAACAAGAAAAGCTCAGCCCTGTCGAAATCTCGAAAATCGAGAGCAACTACCTGCGGGGCGACATTGCTCCTGAGTTGGTCGACGGGAACGACCACTTCGGCAAAGACAGCGTGCAGTTGCTCAAGGTGCATGGCACCTATCAACAGGACGACCGTGACACGCGTGCCGCCTCGCGGGCTGCCGGCGGCGCGAAGAGCGACAAGGTGTTCACCTTCATGGTCCGCACGAAGATTCCGGGGGGCAAGCTGACCAGCGAGCAATTGCTGGCTGAGCTCGATTTGTGCGACGAGGTCGGCAACACAACGCTCCGAGTTACGAGTCGGCAGGGATTGCAACTGCACGGTGTCGTCAAAGGCGACCTGAAGCGCACCATTCGGCGCATCAACGACGTGCAGCTTTCAACGCTCGCCGCATGCGGCGACGTGGAGCGCAATGTCATGTGCTGCCCTGCACCGCACTACCAAGACCCGGTCCACGACCAGATGCAGAGACTTGCGGACCGTATCGCCGAGCATCTCTGCCCGCGTACGCGCGCCTATCACGAAATCTGGTTGACCGATGGCAGCAACGGCGCGCGATCGTTGGTCGGCGGCGGCGAGCCGGAGCCCGACGTTGAACCTATTTACGGTCCGACCTATTTACCGCGCAAGTTCAAAACTGCCGTTGGGCTCTGCGGTGACAACTGCGTCGATATCTATACCAACGACTTGGGTCTGTTGGCCGTCTGCGAAGATTACAAGATCATTGGTTACAACGTGCTCGTTGGCGGCGGCATGGGTGTAACGCCGAGCGCGAAAAAAACGTTCCCGGCGCTTGCGAAGCGAATGGCGTTCATCACGCCCGATCAGGCCGTCGACGTTGCCGAAGCGATCGTCAAGGTCCAACGCGATTACGGCAACCGATCGGACCGCAAAGTTGCGCGGCTCAAATACCTGATCGCAAACCGCGGGCTCGATTGGTTCAAGAGCAAAGTCGAAGAGTACTATGGCCAGTCGTTGCCCGATCCGCATCCTGACGATGTGCACGGATTCGACGACCACTTGGGATGGCACGAGCAAGGCGATGGCCGCTGGTTCTACGGGTTGAATATCGAGAACGGCCGCATTCTCGACGGCGAGCTTTCCAACGGCACTTCGCTGCAATTGAAAGCGGCGCTGCGCGAGCTATGTGGCACGTTTCGTCCCGGGATTCGGCTTACGCCGCATCAAAGCATGCTGTTCACCGACATTGCCGCGAGCGATCGTACCGCGATCGAGGACCTGCTGCGCCGGCACCGCATTAAGTTATCGCATCAGATCAGCAACGCACGGCGGTGGTCGATGGCCTGCGTCGCCTGGCCGACCTGCGGCCTGGCGATCACCGAAAGCGAACGCGCCCTGCCGGGAATTATCGACCAGCTCGAGCCCGAGCTGCACCGCCTGGGATTGTCGAGCGAAACGTTTACCATCCGCATGACGGGCTGCCCGAATGCCTGCGCCAGGCCCTACAACAGCGACGTTGGCTTGGTGGGCAAGACCGCCGGAAAGTACACGATCTACGTCGGGGGGCGACTGCTCGGCAATCGCCTGAACTTCGTCTATAAGGATCTCGTTCCCGGCGAGCAGATCGTTTCGGAATTGGTGCCGCTGTTGATGTTCTTTAAAAGCGCGCGGCACGATGGCGAAACGTTCGGTGATTTCTGTGATCGCCAAGGCGCCGAAAAACTGCTCGGCTGGACCGCGGATTACGCCGCTCAGAACGGCGCGGGGATCTGAATCTCATTCGTCGTCGGTTGTCCGTGGTCCGTTGCAGACAGCAATTACAACGGATAATCGACCACGGACAACGGACGCATGCTCGAATTCTGGATCGACGTCGGCGGGACCTTCACCGATTGCCTTTTTCGTGAATCGAGTGGAAAGCTGCGACGCCACAAGGTGCTGAGCTCCGGCGTCACCAAGGGCGCCGTCGGCGTTGGCTCTACGCCAAAATGCGTTGTCGACCCGGCACGTCAGGGCGACCCGCCCGCGTTTTGGAATGGCTATACGATCCGGCTGCTCGATACGGCGGGCCGAAGCCTTGCCACGACGAAAGTTGTGTCGTTCGATTGCAACAGCGGCACACTCGAAATTGATCAGCCGATTGCGGTCCACGCCGGCCAACTTTACGAGCTCGTCGGCGATGAAGAAGCGCCGATCCTGGCCATCCGCTGGTTATGGGGCCTGCGGCGAGATCAACCAATTCCGCCGTGCATTGTGCGCCTGGGGACGACGCGTGGCACGAACACATTGCTCACTCGTCGAGGGGCGAGAACAGCATTTATCACCACGCGTGGGTTCGCTGACGTGCTGCGCATTGGATATCAGAATCGGCCACGTCTGTTTGCGCGCACGATTCGTAAGCCGGAGCCGCTGTTTACCGATGTGGTTGAAATCGATGAGCGCGTAACCGTCGAGGGCATCGTGTTGCGCGCGCCCGATCCTGGAGCGGTGCGTGCGAGCTTGGTCGAGTTGCGATCGGCAGGGGTCGAATCCTTGGCCATCTGTCTGATGCACGCCTATCGCTTTGGCGCGCACGAGCAGCTTGTTGAGCAAATCGCGCGTGAGGTCGGGTTCACTGAGATCAGCACCAGCAGCCACATTGCGCCGCTCGTGAAGATCGTCGCCCGCGGCGAGACGACGGTGGTCGATGCGTATCTGAACCCTGTCTTGCGGACCTACATCGCTAGCTTGCGGGCCTCGCTGCCGGCCGCTCAGGTGCGTCTCATGACGAGTGCCGGTGGCTTGGTCGCGGCCAACCAGTTCTCGGGCAAGGACAGCATTCTTTCGGGGCCGGCAGGAGGGGTGGTTGGTTTCGCTGGCGTGGCACGCGCTGCCGGTTTCGAGCGCGCGATTGGCTTCGACATGGGCGGTACGAGCACCGACGTCGCGCGCTTCGATGGCCGTTACGAATTCGAGTATGAATCCGAAAAGGCCGGCGTGCGTCTCTCGGTACCGATGATGGCGATTGAGACCGTGGCGGCGGGTGGCGGCAGTATCTGTCGATTCGACGGTGTGAAACTTGTTGTGGGGCCGGACAGTGCTGGCGCGGAGCCTGGGCCCGCATGCTACGGACGCGGCGGACCGCTGTGCGTTACGGACTTGAATTACTATCTCGGCCGGATTCTCTCCGATTCGTTCCCGCTGCCGCTGGATTGCGCCGCAGTCGAGCGACGCCTGCAGGCACTGATCGAAGAGATTGCTGCGGGCACGGGCCGTCGTTTCGCGCCGCACGAATTGTGCGAAGGCTTTCTGCAGGTCGCCAACGCGAATATGGTCAAGGCGGTCGAGCGTATTTCGCTGTCCAAAGGCGCCAATCCGCGCGACTACGTGCTCGTGGCGTTCGGGGGCGCCGCACCGCAGCACGCCTGCGCGGTCGCCAAGGAGTTGGGCATCACCCAGGTGCTCAACCACCCCGATGCAGGCATCCTGAGCGCCTACGGCATCGGGCATGCCGAGGTCACGCGTCATCGGGCACTCGCGGTGTACCAGCCGCTTACGCAGGACTTGGTCGAACGGCTTGAGCCGGCGGTTCGTGCGCTCATTGAGGATGCTCGCGGCGAACTGGTCGTCGAAGGAATCGACGCCAAACGCGTCGTGGTCCATCGCTCGCTGGAGTTGCGCTATCGAGGTCTTGATGCATCGCTAACGATCGCGGAACCAAGCGACGGTGATTGGACACAAGCGTATGAGCTTGAGCATGAGAAACTGTACGGGTATCGACACGAAGGGCGCGGCGTTGAGCTTGTGGCAGTGCGCGCCGCGGTGGTCGGCGCCATCGCGGAAAGCGAAACGGTCGACCGGCTTGTACCTATGGCTCGGGGAACTCCGAGCGCCATCGCGACCACCGTCGTATGGTTCGACGGACGTGAGCACCATGTGCCAGTGTTCGAGCGCGCCGACCTGAGGCCGAACGACGCGATCAAAGGCCCTGCGATCTTGCGTGAAGCGTTGTCCACCACGATCATCGATCCCGGCTG
>DASZPI010000451.1:0-4914 GCA_035550355.1 Pirellulales bacterium | reverse complement strand
GGGCCGCTGACGACGTTCTACGGCGCGCAAATGCTCACGCTGATCCGCGACTGGCGCGCGCGGTTTGGCGACGACCTGTACTTTGCCTGGGTGCAGCTGCCGCGCACCGGCAAGCCGCAGCGCCTGCCCAGCGAACCGACCGGTTGGGGCGTGAGCGTGCGCGACGGCCAGCGACGCGCCTTGGCGCTACCACGCACCAGCATGGCGATTACGATCGACCTGGGCGACCCGATGCAAGGCCATCCGACGAACAAGGCCGACTTTGCGCACCGCCTGGCCATGGTCGTGCTGCACGACGTCTATCAGCAGCCGATGCGCGAGTGGACCGGCCCGTTGTTCCGCTCCGCCAAGACCGACGGGGCGAAGCTGGTGCTGACGTTCGATCATGCCGAGGGGCTGCGGCCGCGTTCGGGGCCGCTCAAAGGTTTTGCCATCGCCGGCGAGGACCGCAAGTTCGTATGGGCCGACGCAACGATCGATGGATCGCGTGTGACGCTCGCCAGCGACCAAGTGCCGCGACCGGTCGCGGTGCGTTACGCCTGGGCGTCGAACCCTGACGCGAACCTGGTCAACGCCGCCGATTTGCCCGCTTCGCCGTTCCGGACCGATGATTGGGATTGAACCTCGAGGAGCGCAAGCCATGTTCGACCGACGCCGTTTTTTGACCGCCGCTGCCGCAGCGACCGCGTGCGGATTTGCCAGGCCCAGCACGTCGAAGGCTTTAGCCCACTCGGTGACGCGCGAGACTGAGCACTTCTGGTGCCGCCTGGCGCCGCCGGGGCCGTACATCGATTCGCAGCGCGATCACAAGGCGTTCGGCTTCGGCGAAGGGAAGATTCTTCTCTCCGAAGACAACGCGGCAACGTGGTCGCGCAGCCTCGAGTTCCCCGATGCCGAGAACATCACGTTTAGCTGCTTTCTGAAGAATGGGAACATTGTGTTCGCCACGCGGCAGCGACTGTTTCTGACCACCGACAACTTGTCTTCGTATCGCGAGCTTGTCGTCAAGGATCGCTCGGGACACGATTACCCACCACACAAGGCACTGAATCCCGATCAGCCCGGCTGGTACTTTCATCCGCTCGACGGCATCCACACCTGGGACGTGGACGGAACCGAGCTGCTGGTCTGGGGCAACTATTGCAACGTGCTGGGCGGACCGGTGCCGGTGAACATCTATTACTCGGCCGATGGCGGCGAGACCGTGAAGCTGGCCTATGCGTTCGGACGCAATCCGCACTTCCAGCAAAAGGGGACCAGCCCCGCAGCGTTCCTCGGCGACCCGGAAAACTCCGTCATCTGCCGGCACATCCACGGCGTGGCGTTCAATCCGGTCGAAAAGGCCTTTTACGCCTGCACCGGCGACGTCGATCGTGGCTACGGCAACGAGTGCCATTGGCTGCGCGGCACATACGACCGGGCACGCGACGCATGGGACTGGAAGGTGCTGATTTCGGTCAACTCGAACTCGCGCTACAAGTCGGGCGGCATCAACTTTGTCGATGGGCAGCTTTACTGGGCCGCCGACGCCAACGGCCGCAAGACTCCCGAGGAGAGCTACGATCGCGGGATCTTTCGCTGTGCCCCGAACGACCTGACCGATCCGGCCAAGCACAAGCTGCTGTTCGCCGCCGAGTTCGAGATGGCCAACATGATCATCGAAGACGGCGTGATGCTGGCCGGGCACTGCGCGCCGGCGTCGACCTACGCCACGGGCATCGCCGTGTCGCCCGACCTCGGCAAGAGCTGGGCGCAATACGATCTGGCCGAATTCGGCCGGCGGTCGCCCGTGCGCTTTCAGCCGAAGAACAGCGACGGCTGGTTCCGCGTCGATTTGCGCAAGGGATGGATCGAACGGGCTGACGTGATGTTTATCAAGATGAAGCCGTAAGGTGGGAACATGATCGATCGTTTGCGTCGCCTGATGGTTGTTTACGCGGCGAGCTTTGCGGCATCGCTGGCGTGCGCCGCCGATGCGTCGGAGCTGGCTGCACGGCCGAACGTGCTGTTCATCATGGCCGACGATCTGCGTTGCGATTTGGGTTGCTACGGCGGCCCCGCGTTGTCGCCGAACATCGACCGGCTGGCCGAGCGAGGCACGCTGCTGCGCAATGCCTACTGCCAGCAGGCGCTGTGCAATCCGTCGCGATCGTCGCTGCTCACCGGCTTGCGCCCCGATACGCTGGGCCTGTGGTGCAACAGCATCCACTTTCGCGAATTGCGGCCGAGGGTCGTGACGTTGCCCGAGCACTTCAAACGCCATGGCTACACGACCCGCGACGTCGGCAAGATCTTCCACAACTGGCACACCGCCGTGCATGGCGATCCGCAGTCGTGGAGCGCGCCGGAGTTTTTGCACTACGCCAACCACGGCGACGACAAGCCGAAAATCGACGGCGTGCTGCCGCCGAACTTTGCCACCGCGCCGAAGTGCGAAACACGCGACGTGCCCGACGCCGCGTACTACGACGGCCGCGTCGCCGACGAAGCGGTGCGCGTGCTCGGCGAGATCAAGCAGGGGCCGTTCTTTTTGGCCGTGGGATTCTGGAAGCCGCATTCGCCGTTCAACGCCCCGAAGAAGTACTGGGACCTGTACGATCGCGCGCGTCTGCCGGGCTACGATCCGCATCGGCCCGCGGGAGCGCCGGACATCGCCTTTCACGATGGCCGCGAGCTGCGCGGCATCCCGCCGAACCAGGTCACGTTCAGCAGTGCCGAGGCGGCCGAGATTCGCCACGGCTACCTGGCCGGCATCAGCTACATGGACGCCCAGGTCGGCAAAGTGCTCGCGGCCCTCGACCAGCACGGCCTCGCCGACTCGACGATCGTCGTGTTCGTGGCCGATCATGGCTACCATCTGGGCGAGCACGACCTGTGGGCGAAGACCTCGAACTTCGAGCGCGATGCGCACGTGCCGTTGATCGTGGCCTCGCCAGGGGCAAAGCGGCGCGGCGTCGCGAGCGCGGCATTGGTCGAGTTGCTCGACCTGTATCCGACGCTCGTCGAACGCTGCGGTCTGCCGGCAGTCGACGGGCTCGAAGGAACGAGCATGCTGCCGCTGCTCGACGACCCAACCGCCACGGTAAAGCCGGCGGCATTCACCGAGCATCCGCGCCCGGCGTACTACGACCGCGAGATGCCGCCCGTGCCCCAGGTGATGGGCTACAGCGTGCGCACGCCGCAGGTGCGCTACACCGAGTGGCGTGCGTGGGACACCGGCGACGTGGTTGCCCGCGAACTGTACGACCACGCCAGCGACCCGCTGGAAATGCGGAACGCGATCGAAACGGTCAGCGAGCGCACGGCGCTCGACAAGGCCGTGGGCTTGCTGCGTCGGCAGTTTCCGTCCGATCGAACACCTGCACAGCGGTGATCGACGGACCATTGGTTCCCCTGTCCCAGCACCTACAGCTCCCACCGGGGGAGTGGGGGACACATGCGCTGCGTTGTGCCTACTCCCAGACCACCAGCAGCTCGCCTGAATCGACGCGGCTGCCGGGCGAGACCAGCACCTCGGCGATTTTGCCGTCGCGCTCGGCGTACAGCGTGGTCTCCATTTTCATCGCTTCCATGGTGAGCAGCTTTTGGCCCTTGGCGACCGTGTCGCCGGGGTGCACGGCCACCGTGACCACCATGCCCGGCATCGGCGCGCCGACATGCGCGGGGTTGTTCGCATCGGCCTTGCGCTTGCCTTCGACGTCGGCCTCGATCGACAGGTCGCGCACCGTGACGTCGCGCGGCTGGCCGTTGAGCTCGAACGACACGTTGCGGCTGCCGTCGGGCTGCGGCTCGCCGACGTTCAGGAACTTGACGATCAGCGTCTTGCCCGGCTCGATATCGACGGCAATCTCGTCGGCCACCGCGGGGCCGTAGAAGAAGATCGGCGTCGGCAGAATGCTCGTGTCGCCGTACTGCTCTTGGTGAGCTTGCAGCTCGTTGAACACGCGCGGGAACATGATGTACGACAGCACGTCGCGCTGCGACGGGGGTGTGCCGAGCGTTTGTTCGAGTTTCTTAACGACGGCGTCGAAATCGGCCGGCGGCAGGCTGTCGCCGGGACGCCCGGTGAGCGGCTTTTGACCGCGCAGCACGCGCTCGACCACCCGCGGCGGAAAGCCGCCGGGAGGCTGCCCCATGCGGCCTGAGATGAGATCGACCACCGATTCGGGGAACGCCAGGTCGCGTTTCGTGTCGAGCACGTCAGCCGTGCGCAGGTTGTTGGCTACCAGGAAGATCGCCATGTCGCCCACGGCTTTCGAGCTGGGCGTGACCTTCACAATGTCGCCGAACAGGTCGTTCACCTCGGCATACACGCGACAGATCTCGTGCCAGCGGGCCGCGAGTCCCACGGCCTGGGCCTGTTCGTACAGGTTCGTGTACTGGCCGCCGGGCATTTCGTTGCGGTACACGTCGGCGGTGCTCGCCTTCATGGTCGATTCGAACGGCGCGTAGTGATCGCGCACTACTTCCCAATACTCGTCGATCGACTGCAGGTGGTCGGGGTTCAGCCCGGTGTCGCGCTCGGTGAGCCGCAGCGCGTGCACGACCGAAGCGAGGTTCGGCTGGCTGGTGAGCCCCGACAGTGGCCCCATCGCGCCGTCAGCAATGTCGAGCCCCACTTCGGCGGCCTTGAGGATGGCGCTGGCCTGCACGCCGCTGGTGTCGTGCGTGTGAAAGTGGATCGGGATGCCGATCTCTTGCTTGAGCGCTTTGACCAACACCTGGGCGGCGTACGGCTTGCACAAGCCTGCCATGTCCTTGATGGCCAGGATGTGAGCGCCCATCCGCTCCAGGTCCTTGGCCATTTCCACATAGTAGCGCAGGTCGTACTTGGTTTTGCGCGGATCGAGCACGTCGCCGGTGTAGCAAATGGCCGCTTCACAGAGCGTGTCGGTCTCGAGCACCGCCTCGATC
>DASZPI010000450.1:0-7051 GCA_035550355.1 Pirellulales bacterium | reverse complement strand
CAAGCCGATCGAGTTCGAGCAGTTGGTGGTGGTCGTGGCGTTCGTGGCGCTCACCGCCTTGTGCTGGGGCTCGTATGGACCGCTGTTGCACAAGGGACAGGTGGCCATGCAGGGCAGCCGGCTGCGGCCGTTCATCTGCGTGGGCATGGCGTACTTCCTGATCGCGGTGCTCGTGCCGCTGGTGTTGCGCACGGTGGTCGGCGATCACGGCGAGCTTTCGACCGCCGGTGTGTTATGGAGCCTGGCGGCCGGCGCCGCCGGCGCGTTCGGCTCGCTGGGCGTGATCTTGGCGTTCACGTTCGGCGGCAAGCCGGTGTATGTGATGCCTGTGGTGTTTGGCATGGCGCCGGTGATCAATACGTTCGTGTCGATCGCGACGGCAAAAATCGAGACGATCCATCCGCTGTTTTATGCCGGGTTGATTGTCGTGGTGGCCGGTGCGGTGACCGTGCTGTTGTTCGCGCCCAAGCCGCCGGCGCACGCACCGGCCAAAGCGCCGAGCACCGGCAAGGCCAAGGCCGCGGCTACGCAATGAGCCCCGACGAGATCATGCGGAGGATCGACACGCAGTTGGCCCACGTGTGGGTCGTGCGCACGTTCCTCAAGCATTCGGAAGAAGCCGAGGACGACGCCGAGTTGTACGAGATTGTGCGCGTGCTGTACGACTACTGTCTGGCCTTGGGGCCGTCGCTCACGGCCGGCGATGCGGATACGTACTTAAAGCTGGCTCACAAGAAGCTCGCGAAGCTGAAGCAGGCGGCGGCCCATTTTGCCGAGATCCTGCCGCGGGTGTCGGCGCACACGAACTTTCAGATGGCGCGGGCGTCGCTCGATGCGGCGATTGCCGAGATCGAGCGGTTGGTGCTGACGCGCGAAATCGCAAGCGATACGCCGGCCACCTGAGCGCGTCAGGGCCGCTGGACTCGGGCAACGATCGGCTCACGTGCCGCGCAGCAGGCCGAACCATTCGATCTGGCGGCGCGGGCAGAACCGCAAACCCGCGCTGTGGCAGTACGGCTGCAGCCATAGCGCGCGCTCCGCGAGCTGGTCGGCGTCGGTTCCCTGCGGCATCAGCAACACGCGCTCGCGGTCGGCCTCGGGGAACTCGGCAAGCCATTGTTCGACGGCGTCGCAATCGGCAGGAGAATCGACGACGAACTTTAGTTGATAGTCGTACTCGATCAGCAACCGACGGATAACGTGGGGCACATGGCGCGTGGTTTCGTGTCGACGCCGCCAGCGCGAACTCAGTTTTTCCGAAGGTCCGCTGCCGGCCAGCTTCGGGCTGATCGACATCAGCTTGCACGCCACCGGCAGGTACAAGGTGCCGGCTGTCTCGATCGTGACGTGCTTGCCGCGACGGTGCAGCTCTTCGCTGAGCGGCACGAGCTCGGCGTGCAGCATCGGCTCGCCGCCGGTGAGCACCACGTGCTCGCAATCGAAGCGTTCCACACGCTCGATAATTTCCGGAACCGAAAGATCCACGCCTTCAGGAGCCCACGAGGTGAACGGCGTATCGCAGTACCAGCAGCGCAAGTTGCAGCCACTGCTGCGCACGAAAACGCTCTCGCGGCCGGTGAGCAGCCCTTCGCCTTGAATCGAGATGTACAGCTCGGCGATCTTCATGCGGGCGGACAGGCGAATGCGTGAGCCGGTGCGTGGTAAAGGTCGCCCACGAACCTGCTCACGTACTCAACACTCACTCCTCTTGGTATCTCACCGGATCGACCAACCCCGCCTCGGCAAAGCCGCGGCGGCGCAACTGGCACGCATCGCACCAGCCGCAAGCAGCACCATCGGAGCTTGGATCATAGCAACTGTGCGTGAGCGAGTAATCCACCCCAAGCTGCGTGCCGGTGCGGATGATCTCGGCCTTGGTCATGTGCACCAGCGGCGCGTGGATGCGAAAGCGCAGCTTGCCTTCGACCCCCGCCTTGGTGGCCAGGTTGGCCAAGGTTTCGAAGGCGGCGAGATATTCCGGCCGGCAATCGGGATAGCCGCTGTAATCGACGGCGTTGACCCCCACGAACAAGTCGGCGGCGCCGAGCGTCTCGGCCATGCCCAAGGCCAACGACAAAAACACGGTGTTCCGCGCCGGAACGTAGGTGATCGGAATGTCGGCGGTCATTTGCGCTTCGTCGCGGTGCTTGGGCACCGGCAGGTCGGCCGTCAGAGCGCTTGAGCCGAACTGCGCCAAATCGATGCCGATCGTGCGGCGATCGGCGATGCCCAAGGACTGCGCGACACGGCGGGCCGCATCGAGCTCGAAGCGATGCCGCTGCCCGTAGTCGATCGACAGCGCGTGCACCTCGAACCCACGACTGCGGGCGATTGCCGCGGTGGTGGCGCTGTCGAGACCTCCGGAGAGCAAAACAACGGCAGCGGGCATGGCAGGTGGGTAGCAATGAGCGATGAGCAGATAGCGATGAGCCGGAGTCCGGCGAGCGGCTTGCATTGCGAACCGCCAACTGCCTCGGACCACCGCTAGCCGCTGTCTGTCCATCATGTCACAATGCACGCTCGAGATAAAGGAGCGGTGATGGCTGATAACTTCCGCGCGATGTTGGAGACGTTTGCCAACGAGTTCCCGGAGCGCGAATACACGATCGAGATTGTTTGTCCTGAGTTCACCAGCGTCTGCCCGAAAACGGGACAGCCTGATTTCGGCGTGCTGACATTTACTTATGTGCCGGCGCAGAAATGCGTCGAGCTGAAGAGCCTGAAGCTGTACCTCCAGCAGTTTCGCAACGAGGGGATTTTCTACGAGCATGCGACCAATCGCATTCTCGACGACCTGGTGGCGGTCGTGCAGCCGCGCTGGATGCAGTTGCAGGCGCGCTTCACTCCCCGCGGTGGGATTACGACGACCGTGACGGCCGATTTCGAGGCCCACAGCGCGTAGACCCGCGTGACACGCGGGCCGACCGTGCACAAATCGTTAGCTTCGGTTGCATACGAGGCGTGCGTCGGTTGGGCTCGGCGATACTTTTTCGCCGCCGAGAATTTTTAATCGTGGCGCTGTTAACGTTCGCGCTGCAACAAGTTATCGCGCGCCGATGCTCGCGCCGCGAACCTGCTTGAGTTGTCTTGGCATATCGCTTGCTTTTGCACGCGACGCGCGCGTTGACCAATTCCATGGACTCGGGCGGCTGGTCGCGGACTGCGTCGGGCATTTGGCCCGGGGCGCGAGTGCGGCTGGCTCGCGGTCAACGGGCGCGCTCGGTTTTTGTTTCAGGCGGGTACCGGGTTGGCGATAGGCGAATCGACAGCTTCCCCTCCCACCCTGTCCCGGGTCGCGTCCTTTGTTAGGGGAATCTGCTTCCATGCGTGCATGCTTATTTACACGGCTTGCCGTGCTTTGTCGCGGTGGGCCCGGTTGGCATTGTTCGGCGCTCAGGCTGCCGCGCGTTGGTGCGGGAACGGCTGCGAAGTCCCCAGGAAATTGACGAGAGCTTCTGGCTTCCGCCTGGCCAGAACGGACCCATGGCTTGGGTGGGCTTAGCCCATCCAAGCCGGGGTTTCCGTTCGCGTTGTCCAACGCCCGATCGGTTCGACCGCCTGTCGAGCGACCGTCGCACTCGGATGCGGCGACGGAACCAGTGCATGTGTAGCAGGAGGAGAGCGCAAGTGATCGATCGTCTGCAAATTCACACCTCGGAACCCGTCGGAGTAAACGAACAATGATTCGAACCGTAGGTCGGTACGCCGCATTATGCGGCCTCATGCTCCTGGTCGCGGCGGTCAACGTCGCAGTTGCCCAAGAAACTCCTGCCGAAGCGCCTGCCGCGCCCGCGGCGCCCGCAGGCCCCACGGTCGGCGATCTGAAGGTCGCCGCCGACACCGTCTGGGTCATGATCACCGGCTTCCTGGTGTTCTTCATGAACCTGGGCTTCGGCTGCGTCGAAGCCGGCTTCTGCCGCGCCAAGAACTGCGTCAACATTTTGTCGAAGAACTTCATCGTGTTTGCCGTGTCGACGATTGGCTTCTGGGTGTTGGGCTGGGGCCTGATGTTCGGCGCCAGCGATTTCAAGGTCATGGCCGACGACGCCAAGCCCGAAGGCTACGAGCTGATCGGAACGAAGGGCCTGTGGATGGTCGGCGGCACGGACAACAGCCCCGCCATCGGCCCCGACTATCAGGGCGATTACCCGGGCATCAGTTGGACCGGTGTGCCGCTGTCGGCCAAGTTCTTCTTCCAGCTTGTGTTCGCCGGCACCGCCGCGACGATTGTCTCGGGCGCCGTTGCCGAACGCATCAAATACTTGTCGTTTATCGTCTTTAGTTTTGCCATGGCGATCGTGATCTATCCGGTCGTCGGCCACTGGGTGTGGGGCGGCGGCTGGCTGGCAGCGAAGTGGAACTTCTTCGACTTCGCAGGGTCGACGCAGGTGCACTCGATCGGCGGTTGGTCGGCCTTGACCGGCATCCTGATCCTCGGCCCGCGCATCGGCAAATACGGCCCCGATGGAAAGGTGATTGCCGTCCCCGGCCACAGCATGATGGCCGCGTTCATCGGCTGCCTGGTGCTGTGGTTCGGCTGGTTCGGGTTTAACCCGGGCAGCACGATGGCGGCCGACCCCACGTTCATTGCCGACGTCGCCCTGGCGACGAACCTGGCAGCAGCGATGGCAACGCTCACCTCGACCGCCACGGCATGGATCCTGCTCGGCAAGCCCGACATCGGCATGACGCTCAACGGCTGCCTGGCGGGCCTGGTCGCGATCACCGCGCCGTGCGCTTGGGTGACTCCGATCGCGTCGGTCATCATCGGCGCGATTGCCGGCGTCGTGGTCGTGCTGGCCGTGATCGGTTTCGACAAGATCCAGATCGACGATCCGGTCGGCGCAACGAGCGTCCACCTGGTCAACGGCGTGTTCGGCACATTGTGCGTCGGCTTGTTCGCCGATCCCAAGCTGGTTGCCGCCCGCATTCCGGGCGCGACGTGGAGCGGGTTGTTCTACGGCGGCGGCAGCAGCCAATTGATCGGGCAGCTCGTCGGCGTCATCTCCACGGCGGCGTATGTCGTCGTCGCGTCGAGCATTTGCTGGTTGATCATCAAGGCGACGATCGGCCTGCGAGTAACCGACGAGGAACAGATCGAAGGCCTCGACCACGGCGAGCACGGCAACGAGTCGTACCACGGCTTCGTGATGATCAAGTCCGAAACGTAAGAGTCGTTTCAAATAGCATGGCTACAGGGTACGGACGCCCGCGACCTTCGAGACCTGGACGCGCGCAAGCAAGCGCCGTCCAGGTCTTTTTATTGGTCGGTGGTCAGTGGTTAGCCAGCAAGTTGCATTCAACTAGCAACTAGCCACTAGCAACTAGCAACTACCTCCGCACGTACTTATCGAGCGCGTGTTGGCCTACGGGCTTCCAGTCGCCACGATCGTCTTTCTTGCGCGCTCCGGGGCCTGGGTCGCCCGCTGGTTCTTTCGGCAGTGGTGTGAGCTCTGCCGTGTAGCGCGGCTTGGGCAATCGGCCGGCCGCACGCAGCCAGTCGTCCATCAGGCGCATGGTCTTGCCGCGCTCGCGCTGATACACGCGATCGCCTTTTTGCAGCACCAACTCGTGCGCGCCGGTGAAGCCGAACCAGGGGTAACATGCCGTGTGCGCAGGAATCCAGTGCCCGTGGTCGTCGTGGTCGATCAAAAAGAATTCAGCCCACGCGTGATTGGGCACCCACACCAGCCGCGCGGGGATCTGCACCGCGCGGCACAGCGCGACGAACACGCCAGCCATCTCCTCGCAATCGCCGCGGCGCGAGTCGATCGCCGTCGTCACGCTGGTGTACGGTCCGACTTGCGGTCGAATGTTTTGCGGAATCCAGTCGGCGAACTTCTCGGCGTAGCTCCACGGATGCGGCTCGACGCCTGAGGTCAGCTCGGCCGCGAGTTGCTTCACCTGCTTGCTGCTCGTCTGGATGCCTGGGCTGTCTTGCAGATAAGGACCGCGCACCTGCGCGGGGACGTTTTGTTTTGCCGGGAATTGATCGCGCTGCCAGGCGAAGTACTGTTTGAACAGCTCGAGCGTGAAGTGCGCCGTGGCGATAACCTTTTGTCCGCGCTCGATGCCGCTGGCTGTCAGCAGCAACTGGCCGGCCGTGGGCGTGAGCGTGCGCAGCGTCGCATCGCAGCCGTCGGTTTCGAGCTCGACCGACTCGATTTTCTGCTCGGGATACTCGACCGGCACCGTGGTGGTGCTGATGATGTCGGCGGCCCCGCCGATGCCTTCGAGCTCGATCCCCACGCTGAGCCGGTAGCGTCGCGGCTCGAGGTAACCGCGCTCACGCTCCGGAGGCGCGGTCCAAATCCAGCGACCATCGCCGACCACGGGAATCACGCTGCCGGCGGCGCTGCCCGTGCGCAGCAGCGCCGAGGCGCCCAACGCACCGCAGGCGGCGCTGCGCAAGAAGTCACGTCGATCGGCGCGAAATCGCAAGCGATCCTCCACACAACTCGCGAACCACTAACTGCTCCAGCCCGGCATCGGGTCGCGGTGCACGGTCGGCTCGACGCCGCGGCCGATGTTCGCGATGTCCACGGCGACCGTGTTCACGCTCGATGCATCCAAGTGTAGCTCGAAATCGATCTCGAACTGTCGCGTCTGTCCCGGCGCCAGCGTCGGCACGCGACCTTGCTGCTGCTCGAAGCGTTTGACGTTCGGCAGGTTCGTGCCCGGTTCGAGGCCGACGACATATCCATCGAGCCCCTGCCGCTGGCTCTTCCAGATGGTGAACATCGGCAAACTGGCGCGGTTGAATTGCAGGCTCGCGGCCCATGTGCTGTCGGCGGCCACCAGCATCGCGCGGGTGCGCCCTTCGGGGTCCGCAACCAGCTCCGAAAAATGCGCATACTCGGCCAAGCCGGGCGTCGCCGCGCCGAGCGTGTTCCACGTTCCGGCATCGGCCGACGAGTGACGGTCGCGCGGGGCGAGCGTCTCGATCGGGGCGACGATGTGGGCCCCGGCACTGGCCAGCGGCGCTCCGAGGTTGATGTGATACAGCAACTGCATGTCGGCCGGCTCGTGGGAAAAGTTCGTCACCTGGTCG
>DASZPI010000449.1:0-11424 GCA_035550355.1 Pirellulales bacterium | reverse complement strand
CGAGCGCGGCGTGCCGCCCGAGGCCGAGGTGGCGCTGCCCACGTTCCCGGCCGACGCCAAGGGGATGGCCAGCCGCATCTCCAGCGGCAAGGTCATCAATGCCATCGCGCCCAAGTTGCCGTGGATGATCGGCGGCTCGGCCGACCTGGCGCCCTCGACCATGACATTGATGAACGACCCCGAGGCGGGCGACTTTAGTGCGTCGAACTATGCCGGCCGCAATTTCCATTTCGGCATCCGCGAGCACGGCATGGCGTCGGCCTTGAACGGCATGGCGCTCACAGGGGTTCGCCCCTTCGGCGCGACCTTCTTTGTATTCACCGATTACTGCCGGCCCGCAATTCGGCTGTCGGCGCTGATGCACTTCCCGGTGCTGTACGTGCTAACGCACGACTCGATCGGCCTAGGCGAGGACGGTCCCACGCATCAGCCGGTGGAGCATCTCGCCGCGTTGCGTGTGATTCCGAACTTGTTGACGATCCGCCCCGGCGACGCCAACGAAGTCAGCGAGGCGTATCGCGTGTATCTGCGCTCCAAGGACCGGCCAGTAGCGATGGTGCTGTCGCGTCAGAACCTGCCGACGCTCGACCGCACGAAGTACACTTCCGCCGAGGGGGTGCTGCGCGGCGCCTACGTGTTGGCCAGTGCCGAAACGCCGAGCGTCATTCTGATGGCCACCGGCAGCGAGTTGTCGTTGGCCGTCGAGGCGTACGAGAAGCTGACTTCGCAAGGCGTGGCGGCGCGCGTGGTGAGCATGCCGTGCTGGGAGTTGTTTGCCGGCCAAGACCAGGCGTACCGCGACAGCGTCCTGCCGCCCGGCGTGACGGCTCGCGTGGCGATCGAAGCCGGCGTGGAGTTTGGTTGGGAGCGTTGGCTGGGCCCGAAGGGGCGGTTCGTGGGCATGCACAGCTTCGGCGCCAGCGCCCCGTACGCGGCGCTCTACAAGCACTTCGGCATCACCAGCGACGCCATGGTCGCCGCGGCGCAGGAAGCAATGCGATCGACCTAGGTTCCTCATCGGAAAAAGATGTTGATTGAGCGAAACGCTGGGGCAAATGCTCTGGTTATGGCGCGGGCGAGCTAGTACACTTCCCGCCCGTTCAACGCTGCGCGCCATCGGGGTTGGACGCTAGCATCACGCCTGGCAAGGGATTGCCTTATGCGACGACTGCCGCTGCTGGCCTGTTTGACCATCGGACTCGGGTTCGTTGCCGCCGTGCGCGCCGACGAGCCGCTGCGGACCACCACCGAATTCGGCATCACGATCACGGCCGACGACCTGGGGGCCGCGATCCAGGAAGCGCAGGATTTTTGGGATCCCGTGCTGCAATACCTGAGTGGGAACGACTTTGCCGAGGTCGATGCCGAAACGCGCAAAGCGGTCGCGCGGTTTTTCGTTTCGGTGCATGAAGGAGTTTCGCAAAAACTGTTCGACGGTAACGACGACAGCGTTGAAGATCTGGTCGATTACCTGACGCTGCGGTTGCGGAAGTTTGTCATTTACCGGCAACTGCGCGAGGCAATCGATGACGATGCCGCCTTCGCCGAGTTGATCGAGCGTTGGGAGCGGGCACATCGTGATATCAACGCCCTTGCCGTCGAACAGCGGTCGGCGCGAGTCGAGGCGGTGTTGGGGCTCATATCAGACGAGATGAAAGCGCTGGGAGTGGCCGAGGAACGCTGCACCAAGGCTTATGAAATCTGGACGCTGCAGTCGCAATGCCTGGCGCGCATGGCCGGCACCGAGACCGGCAAAATGATGATCGGCTTCGAGCATACCGCTCGGCAAATGGACCGTGCGACCGGGGAGTTGATTCGCCAAGTGGCCTCTGCAGCCGACTGGGCTGCCGTGAAAAAGCAAGGCAACTCCAGCCTCACGCTGAACGAATTCAAGGCAGCCTGGGCGGAATTGGCCCAACTGCGCGCCAAGCGCCTCACGATGGCGACCCCGGCAAACCGGCAGTAAGCACAGGCCACAACAGCCCACGGATGAATGCAGAGAGGAATCTGCACCATCCCGAATTGCTCGGCAGTTACTCTTCCGCGCTCGACCGCGGCGCACTACCGATTCGTGTTGCTCTCGACCGCCTCGTTGTCGGCCGGCTGCGTGCCGCCGGTGCCGGTCGGTCCGCTCCCCGTGCCTCCCGCACCGGTGCCAATGCCCGTCGTGTCGCCACCGGGCCGGGTCTCGCTGCTTGCGCTGCCGGCGTCGCGCTGCGAACGCACATCGCCTGAAGGCGGGTTCGGGTTGCAACCCGCCACCAGCACCGCCGCCAATCCCCACGCTGCGAATCCTCGCTTCATCGCCGACTCCTTCGTTCGTGCACCTGCTGAGGTTTCAATCGTTCCTGCGCGCGATCGCCAGGATATTCATCCACGAGATCGTAACATGCCGTCGGCCGAGCAGGTACTGCGGCGATTGTTCGTCACCTAACGATTGCAGCATTTGGCGGTGATGGTCGTCGAGGCGATCGCCCACGCGATCGAGCAGCCGGACGATGTAGTTTTGCACGAAGAACTCTTCGGCGGCGCCAAGCGGCGTCGCACGGTCGATGACTTGCGTTCGCAGGCCCACGGGCTCGAACCCCGCTCGAGCAAGCACCGACGACAATTCGCGCCCGACGTAGTATTTGTTCGGCTTGGCCGATTCCATGCACATCGCTTGGCGCTCGGCAGCGCGCACGGCAAGCTCTAGCGATACCGGCCACGGCATGAGCACCTCGTGCATCGAATCGTTCTCGAGCACGCCGATCAAGCCCCCGCGGCGCAGCATTGGCCGCAGCAACTCCAGGGCTCGCACCGGGTCGGGCAGGCTGTAAAGGCTCTGTGCGCACCAGACAAAGTCGAATGATTCCCGCTCGAACGGCATGCACTCGAGCGCCCCGCAGATATACGGCTTCCGCAGTGTCGGGCCATCCTCGGCCTCGCACAAATACGGCAGGCTATTGTCGAGCCCCACTACCAGCCCGGTTGGACCCACGCAGGCGCGCAACAGCTCGGTGTAGAAGCCGTCGCCGCACGCCATGTCGAGCACCCGCATGCCCGCAGCCAGCGGCAGCGCCGCCACGAGCGCCTCGAGCTCGGCTCGGAAGCCCTCGTGAAAGGCGCGTAGCGCATCAGCGTACTTCGGTACGCCATCTTTAAGTGCGTCGTCAGCGACCGCCGCCATAGCTGCGCAATCCCCCGACCGTACACTGGCGACACGAAATCAATGCGGCTTAGCCGCACCCGCCAATTGCGACACTCCGGTCTTAGCGAGGCTTCACGGCTTCCGCGGCTTTTTGGATCGCTTCTTTGCCGTGCTCAATGGCCTGCTTGGTTTTGCCGACCACTTGGTCCTGCTTGCCTTCCTCGCGCAATTGGCTGTCGTCGGTCACGGCGCCTGCGGCTTCCTTCACGCGCCCCTTAAGTTCATCGACTTTGCCTGACATTTTTAGCCTCGCTGGATGTGAGAGAACCTGAACGCTGTCCCTGTTGTCGCCGATTCCGCAAACCCGATGCCACCGCCGACGCGACCGGTCGTATTCCAATACGCAACTGTTCGAAGAACTGGCGCTCAATAAAGATTTGCGAGCCCGGACATCACCGCCTAGAATGGCGGAACACCTCGGTTCGCCGTCACGCGCCTGCCCAAGTCCCGCCTCACGAGCCCCGCTTATGGGCCGCATCATCGCATCTGCGCTCGCAGTTTGGTCGCTTTTGGCGCTGGTTGGCGGCGCGGCCGACGATGCAGTCGATTACACCCGCGATGTGCGACCGATCCTGGACCGCCATTGCCACAAGTGCCACGGCCCGGACGAACAGAATGCCGATCTCCGGCTCGACACCGCAGCGGCGATCAAAATCGGTGGCAACGCGGGCCCGGCCATCGTTCCGGGTAAAGCCGCTGAGAGCCTGCTGATCGATGCCGTCACGGTAGCCGAAAACGCCTCGGCCATGCCGCCCGAAGGCGATCGGTTATCGAAGGCCGAGGCGGCGATCTTACGCCGCTGGATCGATCAAGGCGCCCGTGCGCCGGCCGATGAACGCGTAGCTTCCGCCGCCGCGCGCAAGACGAGCGATCATTGGGCCTTTCAGCCGATTGCTCGCGATGTCCAGCCGCCGAGGCTCCGCGACCCGTGGATTCGCAACCCGATCGACGCCTTCGTGCTCGCCAAATTGAGCGAAGCGAAACTCAAGCCGTCGTCCGAAGCCGACCGAGCGGTTCTTTGTCGGCGTGTGTATCTCGATCTCGTCGGACTCCCCCCTTCGCCCGAGGAAGTGGCGGAGTTTCTCGACGATCATTCGGAAGGCGCGTACGAAGCGCTGGTCGATCGTTTGCTCGCTTCGCCGCATTACGGCGAGCGCTGGGGCCGCCACTGGCTGGACCTGGCCCGGTATGCCGACAGCAACGGCTACACGATCGATGGTGCACGTTCGATTTGGAAGTACCGCGACTGGGTGATCGATGCGCTGAACCGCGACTTGCCGTTCGACCGGTTCACGATCGAGCAGTTGGCCGGCGACATGCTGCCCAAGGCAACGACCGATCAGATGGTGGCGACTGGTTTCCATCGCAACACACAGTTGAATCAGGAGGGCGGAATCGATCCTGAGCAGTACCGGGTCGAAGCGGTGGTTGATCGGGTGAGCACCACCGGCAGCGTGTTCCTGGGGCTCACCGTGGGTTGCGCGCGTTGCCACGATCACAAGTACGACCCGTTGTCGCAACGCGAGTTCTACCAGTTGTTCGCCGTGTTCAACGGAGCCGACGAGCCTTCGCTCCCATTGCCGACAACGCAGCAGTCGAAAGAAGAACCGGCACTGCTGGCCGAGATCAAAGAAGTGGAATCGCGGATTGCCGATGTCGATAACGCCAGCGGCGTGCGTCAGCAAGAGTGGGAAGCGAAGCTGAAGCATGAGATTGCCTCGTTGGCCGAGTCGAATGCCACGCCGGCCGCGGTGGGTGTGTTGCAAACGTTTGCCGCGGTGCTCGACAAGCCGGAAGCCAAGCGCACTGCCGCCGAGAAAAAACTGCTGCTCGACGAATTCCATAAGCAAGATCGCGATCGCATCCCGCTGACCGAGATGCTCGAGGAGTTGCAGGCCCGTCAGAAGCAACTCAAGGCGAATGTCACGACAACGCTCGTGATGCGCGAGCGTAAAACTCCGCGTGAGACCTTCGTGCATGTCCGCGGCGATTTCCTCCGCCACGGCGCGAAAGTCGAGCCTGGCACGCCGGCGGTGTTGCCGCCGTTAGGCATTGCCGAAGGAAAGCCGGCCACGCGGCTCGATTTTGCCCGCTGGCTGGTCGATCGGCGCAACCCGTTAACCGCGCGCGTGACGGTGAATCGCATCTGGCAGCAGTACTTCGGCCAGGGCATCGTCGCAACCGACAACGATTTCGGCACGCAGGGCGACCGCCCCACGCATCCCGAATTGCTCGATTGGCTCGCGGGCCGATTCATCGACGATGGCTGGAGCATGAAAGCCGTGCACCGGCTGATCGTCATGAGCGCCACCTACCGTCAAAGCTCGCACGGACGGGCCGATTTGCGGGCCAAAGACCCGTACAACAAGTTGCTCGGCCGGCAGGCGCGGCTGCGGCTCGAAGCCGAGATCATCCGCGACTCGGCGCTCGCCGCGAGCGGCTTGTTGTGCGAGACGATCGGCGGTCCGGGCGTCTATCCGCCACAGCCCGGGGGCATCTATCGCTTTACGCAGCGCGACAAGTTTTGGAAAGAAAGTACGGGCGACGACCGTTACCGCCGCACGATGTACACGTATTTCTGGCGCACGAGTCCGCATCCGCTGCTGACCACGTTTGATGCCCCCGATGCCGCGGTCACCTGCACCCGCCGGCCGCGTTCGAACACGCCGCTGCAAGCCCTGACGTTGGCCAACGATCGCGGGCTGATGGAGCTTGCCGCGGGCCTTGCGCAGCGGGTGCTGCGCGAGCTGCCCGATGACGACGATCGCGCCCGGCTCGATCAGGCGTTCCGCTTGTGCCTGGTGCGCTCGCCCACGTCCGGCGAGGTCGATGACTTGGCAAAGTTCCTGCAACAACAGCGGGCCACCGGCAACGACGACGAAACCGCTTGGGCCGCCGTCGCCCGCGTGCTGATCAACCTGGATGAGTTCGTGACCCGCGAATAAGCCATCGACACCTATCATGTTCAGTAACGAACTACTCAACGTCACGAGGCGGCAGTTCTTCGGCCATTGCGGGGTCAACGTCGGCTCGCTGGCCTTGGCTTCGCTGCTGGCCAAGGAAGGCGCGTTCGCGGCGACGAGCGAACGAGCCGGCGATCCCATGCAGCCGCGGCCGACGCACTTTCCGGCGAAGACCAAGCGGGTAATTTTTCTGTTTATGGCCGGCGGGCCCAGCCAGTTGGAGCTGTTCGACCCGAAGCCAAAGCTCGTCGAGCTCGACGGCCAAGTGGTTCCGCCGTCGTACACCAAGAACAAGCGATTCGCCTTCATCAAAGGCGACGCGAAGCTGCTGGCGTCGCGGCGCAAGTTCTCGCGCCATGGCCAGTCGGGCGCCGAGCTGAGCGAGCTGTTGCCCCACCTGGGCAAGGTGGCCGACGACATCGCGATCGTTCGCAGCGTGACGACCGACGTGTTCAATCACGGTCCAGCAAAGCTGTTTGTCAACTCGGGTAGCTCGCGGTTCGGCATGCCGAGCATGGGGTCATGGATCACCTACGGCATCGGCAGCGAATCGCACGATCTGCCGGGATTCGTCGTGCTGCAATCGGGGCCGCGCGGCCCGCGCGGGGGCAGCCAATTGTGGGGCTCGGGCTTCCTGCCGACAGCGCACCAGGGGGTGCCGTTACTGCCGGGCCCGGAGCCGATTTTGAACCTCAAAAGCCCCGCGGGGGTCGAGGCCGACGAGCAACGCGCGTTCTTCGATACGGTCGGCGCGTTGAATCGCCGGCATCTGAAGGCGGTTGACGATCCGGAAATCTCGACACGGATCAGCGCCTACGAGATGGCCTACCGCATGCAATCGAGCGCGCCGGAGTTGATGGACCTGGGGGGCGAATCGCAAGCGACGCTCGAAGCCTACGGCGCCCAGCCGGGGGCGACGTCGTTCGCCAACAATTGCCTGCTGGCGCGGCGGCTGGTCGAGCGCGGTGTGCGGTTCGTGCAGTTGTATCACACCGATTGGGACCATCACGGCAACAAGGACACGAACCTGGGCGAGCCGCTCGACAAGATCTGCCGCGAGGTCGATCAACCCGCGGCCGCATTGATTGCCGACCTGAAGCAGCGAGGCCTGCTCGACGACACGCTGGTGATCTGGGGGGGCGAATTCGGGCGCACCCCGATGGGCGAACCACGCGAGCTGATCGGCCGCGACCACCATGTGGACGGCTACACGATGTGGCTGGCCGGCGGCGGCGTCAAACCAGGCATTACGTTGGGGGCAACCGACGAGCTGGGCTACAACGCCGTCGAAGACCGCGTGCACGTGCACGACCTGCAGGCGACCATCCTGCACCTGCTCGGACTCGACCACAAACGGCTCACGTTCAAGTTTCAGGGTCGCAACTTCCGCCTGACCGACGTGGAAGGCGAAGTGGTCAAGAAGCTCCTGGCCTGATGTTTAGCCGCGACGAACTAGCGAGCGCTCGCTGCGCGTCGCCGCCCAACTCACCCTTCATGGCGCCGGTCCGCGCGCAAGCGGTAGATTAAGTACACGACCGCCGCGACGTTGATCACCAATACACCAATCCGCACCGCGGTCACATGCCGCCAAATCTCGTAAATTTCCAGCGGCACCAGCGACCCGGTGATGAACACCGTGACGTACTCGGCCCAGCGACGCGCCGCCAGCAGCCCTGAGCCTTCGATCGTCAACAGCACCGCGTAGAACAGCGATCCGGCGCTGATTCGTTTCAGGTCGCCGTCGTCGATGCCGGTTGTCTTGTTAATCGCGAAGCGAAACACTCGGCTATCATCTCTGAAGTGCAGCGACCGCGCCCACTCTTCGATCGTATCGGCCACGTCCTGATGCATGAGGCGCAGCGCACCGAAGGCCACGATGACCAGTACTGTCGCCTTGAACAGTTTGAAGAACCCGATCGCCAGCAGCCCCCAATCGCGATGTCGAGTGCCGTGTTCGCCTGCGTCCATGAACGGCTTTCCGATCAAATGATTCTCAGGCCGTGCGGCAGCGATTCGCCGAAGATCAGCCCTTGCTCTTGTTGCTCGAGTTGGCCTGCGGCGCCGACGAGTTGCACAAAGTGTTCCGGCGCTTCGTGTGTTGTCAGCCATCCGATCGCTTCATCGCGCAATGACTGGGCGACGTCGCGGTATCGATCGTCTGTTTTGCGGCAGAGTTGCATTACCGCCAGGGTCGCAGTTTCCGCAGGCCGCGGCATCGCCATTGTTTGCTTCGCCCAGCGGGCCGCAATTTCGGGCGACACCGTGACATTCAGCGGCCCATAGGTCGGCTGCCGGGCGCCGATCCGCCCTAAGGCCCAAAGCTGCGCGGCGGCAACGGTCGCGGTTTTCTCGCGTGCCGCAAACTCGACAATCATGTCGCCGAGTTCCTCTTTCCAGCCTGCGCTCACAAGTTCCATCGCCCCCAAGGCCCGCCACAGCTCGGCGGCTTCGTGCGCGCCGGGGCGGAATTCGCCGGCACGGCCTTTGGCACGGGCCCGTTGATGCGCCCGCAAGTCGGCCAGCACCGGCTCGACGATCGACCGCTGCTGCCCCGCCACGAGTCCCCCGGCAATCCGTCGCCATAGGATCCACCACTCCGCCCGACCGGTCGGCGTCGGAAAGGCCAGCTTCTTTTGCAACGCACGCCAGGTTTGCTGGACGCGCCAATCATCAAGTGCCACGCCATAGCCCGGCCTAAGCGAGAAGCCTACCAGGTGCAGCCAGCGCGCCTCGTGGGTCGCGCTGCGTCGCCGGCCCGCTTCGACATCCATCGCTGCCGCCCACATTTCGCGCAGCAGCGAAGGGGGCCAATCGGCCCGCGGCATGCCGACGATCTCGACCAACCGCTTCATCAATCCCTCGGCCGCCGAGGCCGTCTTCGAGCTGCCGAACGTCTCCTCGATCAATGCTCGACACGCTGCAATCACCGTTTCGTCGAGCACTCCCGCTTGTTCGCCGAGGCCGGTGTGCGCGGCACGGTCAGTTTCGGTCGCGGCACGAATGTCGAACTGCAATCGCCAGCGCCGCGGCCGCACATCCGGCCCAGCGGCGAGCTCGCCGCACCACATCTCCAGCGTGCCAATCTCGCTCAGCCGGGTGTGCAGCCGCACCGGAATTGAGGTGGCGGATGCCGCTTTTTTTCCCGAATCGAGCACGGTGCGAATGGGCGGCAGCGCGGTCATCTGCTCAGGATCGAGGGGCAACAGTTCGCCGGCGGCGTCGGACAAACGCGTGGCCGATACGTGCAGCGGGAACTCGACCGGCTGGCCGATGCTCAGCTCGAACTGGCGGTTTGCCAGCTCCACTTCGGCGCCTTCTTCGATCCCGGCCGGCACGATGCACATGGCGCTCGGCAGGTCTTGGCCCGCCGCCGAGCTACTGGCGACGCCAAGGTAATACGTTCGCGCCAAACCAGCGGCAATGCGCACTCCCGCGCCTCGCCGCACCATGCCGTAGTATGCCGCGCCGTGGGCCACGGCCAGATCGAGCCGCTCGTTGCGCAACACGGTCGGGCGCCACGTCGCAATCGCACCGGCAGCGTTGAACCATTCGGTCAACACTTCCAATAGCCGTGCGCGGAGCACGTCGGAGGCGAAGAACCCGCCGTTGAACAACACCAGGTCGGGGCGTGCCGGATCGTGATCGGCAACCTGCGGCACGTCGTCGAGCGCCACGTGGCGATGGGCCGTGAGAAACGCCGCCAGGTAGCGGGTCATCGCGGCATCGGGAGCATACGGCAGCCCGAATTCTTGAAAGCCCGAGCGCCGCGCCGCCGGGCGTGCATCGAGCGACACGCGCGGCAAAAAACCTTCAAATACTCATTGCTCGATCTCGGCGCGCGTTACCTCGGCCTGCAAGGCTCCGCCGATTAATCGAGCGCCGGAACCCGGCAGGCTGACCGTCGTGCGCTCGGGTGCCGAGGCCGAGAACAGCGTCTCTTTGAGCTGCCGCGAGAGCTGCACCAGCGTGGCCCATTGCCGCGGCTCGAGCTTGCCGTCGCCAGCGAGCCGACGCTCGACAAAATGCGCGATCGCCAGGTCGAGGTTGTCACCACCCAGGATCAAATGATCGCCAACCGCGACGCGATGAAACCGCACTTTGCCATTTTGCTTCGCCCCATCACGTTCGCCTCGTACGCGTAGCAGCGTAAAGTCGGTGGTGCCGCCGCCGATATCGCACACCAGAATCTTTTGACCGGGTTGAACGATCTGCTGCCAGTCGTCGCCTTGCGCGTCGATCCAAGCATAGAACGCGGCCTGGGGCTCCTCGATCAGCACCACGCGCGGCAGCCCCACACGCGCGGCGGCGCGCACCGTCAGCTCGCGGGCCACTTCGTCGAACGACGCCGGCAGCGTGAGCACGACGTCCTGCTCTTCCAACGGCTGATCGGCGAAGCGGTAATTCCATGCCGCGCGCAAATGCGCGAGGTACCGCGCGCTGGTCTCGACCGGCGACAGCTTCGTGACATCGGCTGCGCCGTGCCACGGCAACAGCTCGGCGGTGCGGTCGACCCCCGAGTGGCACAGCCACGATTTGGCCGAGGTGATGAGCCGCCCTGGCACCAGCGTGCCGTGATCGCGCGCCAAAACGCCGACCGCGTAGTTGGGATCGTCGTTCGACCAGGGCAGCCGCAGGGCATCGGCAGCGAATTCTCCCATGCCGCGCTCGTAGTGGAACGAAGGGAGCGTTTGGCGCGCCTCGACCGTGCCCGGAGCAACGAGCTGCGGAATATCGAATGTGCGCACCCGCCAAACCGGCTCGGCAGTATCGACATAAGCCAGCGCGCTGTTGGTTGTTCCCAGGTCGATGCCGACAACGAACCGGCTAGGCTGCGGATCAAGCTCGTCGTCAGTGGTCATCATTGAGCCGTGCCGGTTAACCTTGGTCGAACGCCGTCCAGTCGATTCCCAACTGACGGACAGCCGCGCGTAGCGTTCCGATTCGCAGATCGCGACTGCCATGATCTGGTAGAACCGTGGAACGACCGGTCGATGGGTTATGCCACTTGCGGTGCGAGCCACCGCCGCGGCGCGGTATTTCCTGGCAACCGAGCACCTGCAACCGGCGCACCGCCTCGCGGTAGGTCATGCGCTCTCCAGAAGCGCTTCCGACCAGACAACTTCGCCCGCAGCCGGAAGGCGAATGCCCGCAGGTAACTCGCGCCCTTGGTCGGAGTACAGTTCTACGACGGCGCTCAGCGCATCGCGCGCATTGGCATACGCGTCGTCGATCGTATCGCCCTCAGTAACCAGCTCGGGCAAAGCCGGCGAG
>DASZPI010000448.1:0-1960 GCA_035550355.1 Pirellulales bacterium | reverse complement strand
GGGCAAAGCCGGCGAGGTGACGGTGTATCCGCCGTCCGGCTGGGGGCTGAAAACCAAAGGTATGCGATAGAGCACGGCAAGCTCTCCGAGCGAATAGGGGCGACCCGCGATCCGACGTCGTACTATTTTAGCGTGCGGTGGACTTGGCCGTCAGGTTTCCGCATCCTCGCGGACGCTGAACTCGAGTTTCCAGCGATGGTCGCTGGTCGTGCTCACGCACCATAGCTCGAAAACGCCGAGCTCGGTGATCTTCGAGCGAAATTGGACCGGCGCGTACGGATCGCTGAGCGCCTCGTCGCGCTCCAGTGCCGTCTCCAACGAGTCGGTTTCGGCCAGTTCCGTCTCGCTCCATGATCGCAGCACCGTGCCGACCTGGTCGTCCTTGCGCAGCGCCGAACTGAAGAAGCGAAACTTGGCCGGTTCGCCGATGACCAGCCCGATTTCCTCCCCGGGCACATCGATCTCGGTGCCTTCCTCCATGCCGAACGGCACGACGCACAACGCTTGCAGGGGGCGCTCGGCACCGGGAATCGCCAAGCCTGCTGACTCGATGCCGACATAATACGATCGCGCCGCGCCGCCACGAATCCGCACGCCGCGCCCTTGCTTGGCCACCGCGTAGTACACCGCGCCGCGGGCGACGGCCAGGTCGAGATCGTGGTTGCCTTCCAGGCCGCGTGGCTTTGCTTGCTTGCCGAACCAACCACCGAGCACGTCGAACAGCCGCTCGCGTAGCGCATCGGCCTTGAACACCCCGCCGTTGAACAATACATGCGTGGGTCGAATGGGTTCGCCGCGTTCGTCGCCATTGGCCGCCAAAAACGCTGCCAGGTGGCGTGTGATCGCCGTATCGCTTTCGTAAGGCAGTCCAAGCTGACGAAAGCCGCTGGCGCGGCGCGGTTGCGGGCGGTCGTCGATCGAGCAGGCAGGGAAGAAACCATCGGCCAGCAAGGTCATCGCCGCTTTGCGATCGACGTCCGTCGTTACGGTGCCGCCGATCAGCTTGCTGCCGCGTCCCAGGATGCTCACCTGATGTTTCTTGGGACCGTCGCTCGCCAGCAGCGATTCCTTCGCGGCGCGGCAGGCGTGCCACAGCGACACCGACTGCCACGGGTCGAGTTCGATTCCCTTGGCGCGAAACGCTTCGGCCACTTGATGCGCGAGCGCCAGGTCCATGTTGTCGCCGCCGACCAGCAGATGGTTGCCGACGGCAATCCGCTCGAGGAACAACTCGCCGCCGTCTTCGCGCACGCGGATCAGCGTGAAGTCGGTGGTCCCGCCGCCGACGTCGCAAACCAGCAGCACGTCGCCGACCTTTAGCTGCCGCCGCCAGCGGTCGCCCGCATCGGCCAGCCACGCGTACACGGCGGCTTGAGGCTCTTCGAGCAGCACCAGGTGGCTGGGCAAACCTGCGGCAATCGCCGCCTCGCGAGTAAGCTCGCGGGCCGCTGCATCGAACGATGCCGGTACCGCGACGACCACTTGTTGCTCGGCGATCGGGGCATTGGGCATTGCCGCATGCCAGGCATCGACCAAGTGCTGCAAATAACGCCGCGAGGCCGTAACCGGCGATACCTTCGGCACCTCGGGCGGAGCGCCGAACGGCAGCAACGCGGCATGCCGATCGAATCGACTTTGGCTGAGCCAGCTCTTGGCAGCGGCGACGGTGCGCATCGGCACGTCGGCACTCTGGCGACGAGCCAACTCGCCGACCGCGAAATCCCGCTGCTCAGCCCATGGCAGGTCGAATGCTTTAGCGGAGCGCTCGGCATCGGTGGCCAAATACATGAACGACGGCAGCAGCGGACGCGGCTCAATGGTCGAAGAAGCCACAAGCTGCAGAGCCGGCAGGATATTGATCGTCGGCGCTTCGCCAGCCAGCGGCGCATAAGCGAGCACGCTGTTCGTCGTGCCCAAATCGATCCCGATTGCATATTCAGCCATGAAACTCAGCGTAGCG
>DASZPI010000447.1:0-1510 GCA_035550355.1 Pirellulales bacterium | reverse complement strand
ATCGGGAGGGGGTCAGTCGCCATGGCTCGAACCCGTCCCCGATGCGCCACCGCCCTTACTGGCGCCGCCCAGCGCGCCGAACACCCACGCGATCCCGCACAGCGCGATCGCAACCGCGATAAATCCGGCCGATCCGGCGATCGGCAGCGCGAACAGCGCGGCAATCACAAATAACGTGACGATTTCAAAGTACGAACGAAACAGCATCATTCCTCCCAGGCCAAATCTTCTGTTTGCAGCTGCTTCGGCACGGCCATTCAGCCGATCCACATCCGGCACGGCTCGCGGAACGGGCACGTCGGGCAGTTCATCGGGCTGGGCGCCGGATAAAACACCTCTGCATCGATCGCGCGCCACACCCGTTCGACAAGTCGCTTCACGCGATCGATCTGGTTGGGCTCGGCACGTACCTCGTGAACATCGATCGCCGGTTGTTTGGTCTTGGTCAGTACGGCGAATTGCAACCGTAGCCGCTTGCGCGGGGCGAGGCTGCGAGCCAGCTCGTGGTAGAGCAATAACTGCCGGCGGACTCGTCGACCTGTTCCTGTGACCAACGGCTACGCGCTGTTTTGAGGTCGGTGATCGTCACCGCGTCGGCCGACTCGACAATCAAGTCGAGCCGGCCCAACAGATCGGGGCAACCAGGTGCCACCGAACCGCGCAGTTCTTCCTCGACGCCCAATACAAGCCCCGCCGGCTGGGCGAACGTGCTAGCCTGGAACGCTGCAAGCATGCGGCGGGCAAGCGCCGCCCGGTCATCGCGCGATTCGTCCTTGCCAAACCGGACCGACGCAAGGTCGCGTTCGTTCCACCCGGCGTCGTACTCACCGAGCAGCGCTCCCAGCGACGGCGGCTCGGCGCCGGTCATCAGCTCCTTGAAGTGGTGCTCGACCGCGCGATGCACGGCACCACCGAATACCAGACTGCTGGAGACGGTGTCTTCCGGTAAACCGACGACGTAGCGGAAGTAATACGACAGCGGGCACCGTTGATAAGCGGCGACCGCAGACCAACTGAGGTAGTCCCGTTTACGCGGATCCGCTTGGGCCTTTCGATCGAGAAGCGGGATGCCGATCATCGCTTTCCTGCCTTGCCGTTGCCGGCCTGCTTGAGCTGGTCGATCAGCTCGCTGGCCTCGGTGATCGACAGGTTCGCAGGGTCGCGAGTGCCGAAGTGGTCATTCACGAGCGCCGCGAGATCGAGCCCTTGCCGCGTGCAGATTGCTTGCAAGGCCCGGACCTGGCTCGCCGTGGCACGTCGGCCATTGTCACGTTGCCGCTCGTGACCGTTGAGGCTTGCAGCGCCGTTCGTCGGTGCCGCATTGCTCGCCAGCTCCTCTTCGACCGAAGCCTTGGCGAGCGTGAATAGGTGCCGAACGCGCTCCCGCAGTCGGTCGGGCTGATCGACGAGGCCCAGATCGAGTTCGAGGTTGACGCTCGCACCTCGCGAGCCGTAATTTAATTCACCGGTTTTTTTGCTGAGGCCGATGTTCAGTTTCAGGGGCATGATC
>DASZPI010000446.1:0-3072 GCA_035550355.1 Pirellulales bacterium | reverse complement strand
GCGACCGTGGGGATGTGCTCGCGATCGGCGCTTTCGCGCGTAAATATCGGATGCTTCCAAATCCATGCCGCCGACGCAGGATCGAGGTACACTCGCTGGTCGGCCGGCCCCATCTTGCTTGCGAAGGCATCGTTCACCGGTCCCATCAGCGAATTACCCAATGTCGGCTTTTTGATCTGCGGTCCGATGTGTGGCAGGCCAAATGCATGGCCGAACTCATGCATGTCGCCTTTGAGCAACAGTGTGCGGTGAAAGCCGGCGGCCATCTCGACATCGGAGCGAACGTCGCCCGGCAATGCCAGATACCCGGCCGTCGCGTCGCCGCCGCGCTGCACGTTGCCGCCGCCGCGAAAATCCAAGAACGGCTTATGGTTCTCGCCAAGATAGACCCAGATCCACCACAAGTGGCGATTGCGCGGAATCTGATTTTCGCGCACCGCCTGATCGACCACCGCTCCTTGAAAGCCCGACTTGTCGTAATAGCCGCTCGCCACCGGGCGATCGCCGCGCACCGTGATCACGCGCACCGCGCCGCTGGATTCGCGCACGAACCACTGTTTATTGGCAGGCGGGTATGCCCACTGCGCCATCCAATGGTGGAAGAACAGCTCGGTGTAATCGGCAATTTGCGTCAGCCGCCGCTCGACACCCGGCGGTGCGGCGACATCGGCCGGCAACAGCAACACCATATAGGCGTGCGGCAGCGCATCGGCCGCCGATGGCTGGGCCGACACGCCGACGACAATCAGCAGCCAGGCAACCGTGCAGCCACCCAGCCGGACAATGGCGATGCGTGCGAGGTGCGACATGCAATCGCCGATTATCGCTCGCCGTCGGCCGATCGCAACGCCTGCTTTTTTGCCTTTTTCGCGGATTTGTTCTTGGGGCTGTCCTGTTCCTTGTTGCGCTTCGGCTTTGGAGTGGGAACGTTTTTGGTCGGCATCGCCTGGGCCAACTCGCTTTTGATTGACGCGTACTGCGCGTCGCCAGCCAAGTTCTTCCACTCGCGTGGGTCGGTCAGTTCGTCGTAAAGCTCTTCGTCGCCGTTCTCGTAGCGGATGTATCGCCACTTCTCAGTGCGCACCGCATGGTTTTGATAGCCGTGCGTCGTCAGCGCCGGCGTGCTCCACGCGGCCTGGGGATCCTTCAACAACGCGGTCACACTAACCCCCTCGACATGCGCCGGCCGCTCGAGGCCGCACAACTCGCACAACGTTGGGTAGATGCACATGAAATCGACCGTGCGCGGCGACACCGAGCCGGGCTTCGTCACGCCAGGAACCGTGAAGAACAATGGCGCACGGGTCGCTTCTTCCCACAACGCGAACTTCCGCCAGTGCTGCTTCTCGCCTAAGTGCCAGCCATGGTCGCCCCAGAAGACGACAATCGTGTTGTCTCGGTACGGGCTTTTGTCGAACGCCTGCATCAATCGGCCGATCATCGCATCGCAATAGGCGCCCGCGGCGAGATAGCCGCGCACTGCTTCCTTCCAGCGACCGCTTTTGAGCATCTCGGCATGATCGCCTTCGGGGCGCGCCATTTTTATTCCGGCGGGCGGAATATCATCGAGGTCGTTTTCGAGCACCGTCGGCAACTGAATCGATTCCAAGGGGAACATGTCGTAGTACTTTCGCGGCACGTTCCAAGCCATATGCGGCTTGTGCAAGCCGCACGCCAGGAATAGCGGCTGATCGTGCTTCTTGTTCAACTGCTCGATGCAGAAACTGACGGTAGCGTAGTCGCCGGTTTCTTCGTCGTCGGCATCGATCGGCGCGAAACGAATGCCGCCCACCCCGCCGTTTTCGCCTTTGCCCGGCGGCAGGTCGCCGTGCGGGCTCTTGAAGTACTCGTCCCACTCGCCGAACTGGTCGCCGTCGCCGTGATAGATCTTGCCGGAGCCGACCACGCGATAGCCGTTACGGCGAAAATGCGTGTTCAGCGGCACCAACTCGTTGCAGATGGTGTCGCGGCGATCGATATCGTTGCTGTACACGCCACTAGTGCTGCTGCGCACGCCGCACATCAGCGCAGTGCGCGAGGGATTGCAGACCGGCGAAGCACAGTAGGCATGCTCGAAGTTCACGCCGCGCGCCGCCAGCGCATCGATGTTCGGCGTCTTTGCTTGCGGATGGCCGCCAAGACAGCCGATCCAGTCGTTCAAATCATCCACGGCGATGAACAGCACGTTGGGCTTCTCGGCTGCGTCAATCGGCATCGGAACGAGCAGCGGTCCAACAGCGGCGACGATCCAGAAAAATAAGGCACGAGGGGTCATGCTCGACTCCAATTGAAGTGCACGGCTCGGGGCGATGCTCATTCGTAAGATGCGTTGCGCACCGCGGTTATTTGCGAATTTACCGGGGTTTTTGAGTCATTTCGGGACGTGGTTTAATTCATCCCAAAGAAATCGAAACAAGGCCTTTGACATGTCGAACATGTTCCGATAGGATTTCGCTTTCCTCGCCAACGAGCTCTCGCTTGGCGACGATCCCGGTGGCCCTTGCCGCGAGGTGCCTTTCGGGTAGAATGCTTGGCCCGGAGGTCGGAGATCGCGTTCAGCAGCAGCGTCATGTTGCTCGATTGAACTCGGCCTCTGCCTTCCGGCAGCGGATCAGCGTTTTGTTCACCTTGGGTGAGTGAAATGGCTGATTTTTGCGTTCTTTGACAATTTGGTTGTAGCAAGAGTGGCATCTTGAAGAATTAGTCGATGTTTCTTCGGCGGCGTGAGCCTCCGAAGGGCAGAGGTTAGTTCTCACGGCACTTAGCAAAGAAATCTGCGCGCGACGAACGAACCGCGACCGTAAGGGAGCGTTTTGGTTCGGCAAGCGTGGGTTTCGGAAAAGATCGATTCGAGATCGTTGCTCGGCCGCGTTTCAGGTCGTCGCGAACATTCCCAAATGTCACGCGCGGCGACTAATCCCTAAAAGAAGCGTGGCCGTTGTAGCTCGACATCAGATCCGATGTCGTCTCGGCTGTTTAGCCGGCGAGCTTGCTCGCCGCGTTCGATGGTCGAGAGCTTTGGATAAATGTGGTCAAGCTACTAAGGGCACATGGGGGATGTCTTGGCGTCAG
>DASZPI010000445.1:0-2284 GCA_035550355.1 Pirellulales bacterium | reverse complement strand
TACCTGCCGCTGCAACGCGGGTTCGATTTCTTTTATGGCCACGGCAACAACGGCATCGACTACTACACGCACGAGCGTTACGGTGTGCCGTCGCTGTTTCGCGGCAACGAGCGCACCCAGGAAGACAAGGGCAAATACATCACGAATGTTTTCGGCCGCGAGGCGCTCGCGTTTCTCAAGCAGCACCTGGGCCGACGTCCGGTGTTTCTGTATCTGCCGTTCAACGCGCCGCATGGGGCGTCGACCTTGGCCGAGGATAACGGCGGCAAAAAACCAGGCGTGCAGGCGCCGGAAGCCTATGTGGCCCGTTACCGCGACACGGTGAACGACGACAAGCTCGCGCGCTACATGGCTGCGGTGACATGTATGGATGAGACGATCGGCGACGTGCTGAAGTTGCTCGACGAAACCGGCGAAGCGAACCATACGATCGTGATGTTTTTGTCCGACAACGGCGGCGCCGGCAACGGTGGGAACGCGCCGCTGCGGGGCTCGAAAAGCACCATGTGGGAGGGCGGGCTGCGCGTTCCGTTCTTGATTCGCTGGCCGGGCAAGGTACCGGCTGGCAAGGTGACCGACGAGTTTCTCTGCTCGCTGGAGATCGTTCCCACGTTGCTGGCGGCGACCGGCGCCGCGGCGCCGGCCGACACGCCGCTCGACGGGTTCGATATGTTGCCGATCTTGCGCGGCGAAACCGCGTCGCCTCGCACCGAGCTTTTTTGGCAGCGCCGCAGCGACCGGGCAGCGCGTGTCGGCAGCTGGAAATGGGTCGAGTCGGACAAGGGATCAGGATTGTTCGACCTGAGCGTCGACCTGGGCGAAACGACCGACCTGACCGAACAGAAGCCCGAGATCGCCAAGCGAATGCGCGAGCACTTTGCCGCCTGGCGTGCCGAGATGGACGCCGCGCCGCCGCGCGGGCCATTTCGCGATTATTGACCGCCGATGGATTCCGGCCTGCCGATGCAGACCAGGTACTCCTGCCGCAAGTCTCCCTCGCGTTTGGCAACGCGCAAGAACAGTCGATCGCCGCTGACGGCGGGGCTGGCGAACGATTCGTCGCCCAAAACATTCTCGGCAACAAGCTCGCACGCGTCGGGTTTTGGCTTGAAGACGTACATCGTTCCGCGCTCATTCGCCCAGTAGATGTGGCCGCCGGCCAGCACAGGGGAAGCGCTGACCGGACCGTGCAGCCGCTGTTGCCACATTTGCTGGCCGTCGTCGCCCCGGAAGCAATACAGCACCCCTTTGCCCGTAAGCGCGTACAGATGGCCTCGATAGGCCAGCATCGATTCCTCGTAGCACTTTTGCTGATTCTTCCAGAGCACCGTGCCGCGGTCGCCGACGCGGATGCCGACGGTCTCGGATTTGGGGAACCCGCCGCTGGCGAACAGCAGGTCGCCATCCCACACGACCGTGCCGCAGGTGGCGAGCGTCGTGGCATCGACGCTCCACAGCGGACGACCGGTCGCGGGATCGTAGCACGACACCTGGTCGTTGCCCGAGATCGTAAGCAGCTCGCGAGCGCCGATCACGTTGATCGACGGCGTCGAGAACGTGATGTTCGCTGGTCGCGGCGTGCGCCAGACCATTGCGCCGGTTCGGCGATCGAGTGCGGTGAGCGAACTGTCGCCATCGAACTCGGCAGCAACGATCACGGTGTTCCGGTACACCACGGGTGAAGGTGCATAGCCAAACTCATAGCGTCGAGGATGAAACTCGCCCAGCGACTTGTTCCAAGCAATCTTCCCCCCTCGACCCAAGGCGATGGCCTGTAGTTGGTCGTGATGATGGAATGTGGCAAAAAGCAAATCGCCATCGCAAGCGATCGTTGGCGAGGCGTGCGTGTTGTTGGTGTGGATGTGCGGGAACCCGCCGCGATTGGCCTCGGTTTTCCAAAGCTGCTTGCCGGTCGAGCGATCGAACGCGATCACCGACTGAACCTGTTCGTCTTCCTCGGCGGTTGCCAGAAATACCTGTTCGCCTACGACGATGGGCGAAGCGTGCCCACGCCCGGGCACCGGAACTTTCCAAGCAATATTCTCCGATTCGCTCCAGGTGGTGGGCGGGTTTGCATTGGCGGGCGCGATTCCATTGCGCATCGGCCCACGCCACCAAGGCCAATCGGTCGCCGGCAATAGCTTGTCGAATCCAGAAAGCGTTCGATCGGCCTCGGCTGGCAACAACCGACCGCTGGTACACGCCGCAAGTCCGATGACCACGCCGATCGCTGCGCGTTGAATCGCCTGCAAATCTGTGCTCCTTCGATTCACCGATCGTCCGG
>DASZPI010000444.1:0-5167 GCA_035550355.1 Pirellulales bacterium | reverse complement strand
TGTGCGGCTCGAGGCTCGCCTTGCGGCGAACACTGCTCTAAATCTATCGCAGAAAATTCGACAGGCAATACCTTCCACCCAAAGGAGTCATATGACAATTTGGTCATCCTGTCGGCTGCCATCGGTGTGTGGTGATGTCGCGCAAACGAAACGCCTACGATTGAATTCATTGCGGCGAAAATCGGAATGATAAAAACCAAATATCGCACCGCCGCCGAGCTTCGCCAGGCCATTCGAGATCACGCGTTTTGCGAGCCGACGGCCGGTCAGGCGCTCGGCTTCGTCCAGGCGAACGTGGTCATCGTCCCTGCGAAATTCGCCGACGACTTCGAGCGGTTCTGCGAATTGAATCGGCAAGCCTGTCCGTTGATCGCGCGCGGGCAGCCCGGCGTCGCTGAACTTCCTGCGGTCGCCGCAGGCGCCGACGTCCGGACCGATGTTCCGCGCTACCGTGTTTTTCGTCACGGCGTGCTCGATGGCGAGGAGCCGCGCGATCTGCGACGGTTGTGGCGGGATGACCTTACGGTTTTTCTGATCGGCTGCTCGTTTACCTTCGAAGCGGCGCTACTGCGCGCTGGGCTGCACGTCCGCCATCTCGAGCAGGGCAGCAATGTGTCGATGTACCGCACGAGTCGCCTCTGCCAGCCTGCGGGCCCGTTTGGTGGCAACCTGGTAGTAAGCATGCGGCCGTATCGTCGCGATCAAATCGATCTAGTGCGCGAGGTGACGGCGCGCTATCCGCGTATGCATGGCGAACCCGTGCACTTCGGCAATCCGCAGCTCTTGGGAATCACGGACCTTGCGCGGCCCGATTTCGGTGATCCGGTCAGCATGGCTGCCGACGAAATCCCCGTGTTCTGGGCGTGTGGCGTCACGCCGCAGCTCGCGTTGGCCAACGCAAGGCTCGATCTGGCCATCACCCACAGCCCCGGCTACATGTTTGTCACCGACCTGCGCGACGACGACTTCTGCGATTTAAAGACTTCTGCGATTTAAACTCCTCGTCCAAGCCGCGAAGGCTCGCATCGAAATGAACGCCTACCCCACTAAGCTCGGGCTGCGTGCCGATGGCCGCCTGCAAATCGACTGGAGCGATCGTATGGTGCGCGCGTACTCGATTGCCGAGCTACGCGAGCGCTGCCCTTGCGCCACATGCCGGGAAAAACGCTCGGCGCCGCCACCGGCTGCGACGATGCTGCCGATTCTTTCCGCCGCCGAGACGAGGCCGCTGACGCTGGCGGGCATGAATCCCGTCGGCCATTACGCCTACGCGATCGCCTTCAGCGACGGGCACGACAGCGGGATCTATACTTTTGAATTGCTGCGTGAACTGGGCGCGCTCGAAAGCGATGCTCCCCCCGATTAATGCTTGATCGGGTGTAGCTCGATCTTGCGGAAGAAGATCTCGGCCAGTTCGGTTTGGATTTGGATCTTGCCGGCGCTCGGGCTCGCCTCGGTGGCTTCGTTCACGACCACGCCGTTGACGATGTTCGTGATCTTGCCGCCGTCGCAGACCACCTCTTCGCGATTCCACTGGCCATCGGGACTCTCCACGTCCTGAGCGCCGCGGAAGCCGAGCACGTCTTTCCAATCCGGATCGCGGCCGTACCAATTGATGCGTCCCTTGGTAAGGGTTTTTCGCTCGCCCCCCTTGTGCCACACGGTTTCGCCGTCACGGTCTTTCGTTACCTCGGCCGTCAGGCTCAACGGAATCGGCGACCCATTGGCGTCGTTGCCGGTGACGATGATGAAATCGCCGCAGCCGCCTTCGATGACCTGCGCCTCGAACGACGCCATCCAAACGCCGCCGTGCGCCCCGTCGGGCCCGACGCTATGAACCAAGATGCCCGAGTCTTTGGTGCGCGCTTCACGAGGTGGCCAGGTGCGCGGGCCCCACTTCCATTCGGTCACCAGGTGATAGTCGCGGTATTCATTCACCGTGGTGATGCATCCCAGACCATCGCCGCTGATATGGATCAGCCCGTCGTGCACAGTGAACACTTTGCGTGGATCATCGTACTTGGTGTCCTTGAGGAATGTGTACCAGCCCGAGAGATCGCGGCCGTTGAACAATTCAATCACCCCGTCCTTGGGGGCGATCGGTTGGGCAGCCGGAGCAGGCGGCTGGGCCGTGGCCGAAAGTGCGAGTGAATTCACTAGGCTTAAGAAAAGAACGACGCGGTTCATTGGCTAGGTGTCTCCGGGCGGGAACGAATCGGGCTTGTCAGCCTAGTTGTCGATACGCACGCTGTCGAGCAGTTCGTACGGCAGGTCGGGGGTAGCTTATTCTGTCAAACTGCGATGTTTGGGACAACTTTCCGGTCTCTTGGGCGTAATTCCTGCCAAGATTGTTGCGGACCAGCGAAATAAAGCTTGTCTCGAATGCGTCATTTATTCGTTGACCTATCCCACTTGGCAACAATGACTTGGGCAACATTTATGAGTCGTGAACACGATCAGCTCTACTGGCAAGCCTTCCGGTTCACTGCCGACGAAATGCCGACCGATGAGGTCCGGGAATTCGAGCGGTTGCTGGCCGAAGACCAGTCGGCCCGCGAGGCGGTCGCACGCGTGGTCGAGTTGTCGGCAGCGGTTGCGGCCGTTGGCGAACCAGTATTCGCACGGCAGTCGCCGGCTGCGGCCGTGGTTCGCGTACCGTCGTCGGTCTGGATGCAGCCGATTGGTTGGCTGGCATTGGGAGTCGCGGCGTGCCTGGCCGTCATGCTGACGCTCGATCAGTTCCGTGCGGCGCTCAGCGAGCCGCCCGCGGTGATGGTGGCCGGCAATGGATCGAACGCACCGACGCTGGCCTTGGCATGGTACCGAACGCTCGATGCTGCGGAGACCGCAACCGGTGAAGCAGATTACACGGCCGGCGTCGAACTGGAAGCGCCGGACGCTCAGCCGAACAACGATTCGCTCGCGCACGCCGATGGTCCCACCCCTAGCTGGTTGTTGGCGGCCATGTCGGCCTCCGGCGCTCGATCGGTTCCTACGACTTCTCCCCAGAACTAAACAACTATGCTTCGCCAACTATCGAGCATCGGGCTGGTGCTAGTTGTGGCACTGTGGTCTACGGTGCGCGCCTTCGAGCCGGCAGGCAATCCGCAACCGCGCAGCACCGACGCGCGCAAAGACAATGCCGGTGGCAAGGAGAGCGCCGGTGGCAAGTACAGCGCCAGTGGAAAGGACAGCGGCAGCGCCAAGGAGACGAAGGGGGAAAAGAATGGCGATGGCGGCACGAAAAAGAACGGCGGCAAAAAGACGCGCCACGTCTCCGGTTTTACCGAAGAGCGCGAAGCTGCCGCGCTGACGTTCGTACGCACGCACTATCCCGAGCTCGCCGAGTTGATCGAACAGCTCAAGGATGCCAACCCGGTCGAGTATCAGCGCGCGATTCGCGATCTGTTCTTATCCAGCGAACGGTTGGCGCAGATCGAGGAGCGCAATCCGGCGCGCTACGAGCTGGAACTGCAAGATTGGAAGCTCAGCTCGCGCATTCAGGTGTTGGTGGCCCGGTTGAGCATGAAGTCGAGCGAAGTTGTGGAGCAGGAACTGCGGCAAACACTGGCCGAGCAAACCGACGTGCGCGAGCAATTGCTGATGGCCGATGTCGATCGGGCCCGGGCGAAATTGAATGAAGCCGAAGGGCACTTGTCCGAATTCCGCAGTCGGCGCGAATCGATCGTCGAGGAGCGGCTTGCGAAGCTGCTCGAGCAGGCGCGTGAATCAGGTTCGACGTCGATCGACCGTGGCAACAAATCAAACAAGAAATAACGTAACGTTTGCGGTTGGCGGACAACTAAAAGCGACAAGGTATCTTCAACGGCTCGCGGGAGGCGCTAGCGTGATCAAGCGGATAATCGGTGGCGTGTTGCTTGCAATGGGCTCGGCCGCGAGCGTCTGGGCGCTCGACGCTTCGACCGGCAACTCGAAAGCTTCGAACGTTCTGCCGCCGGCCAATCAGCGATTCGCATCCGATCGGACCTCCGAGGTTCCGCATCTGCAGCGCCACGTGCTCCCCTTGATGGGCCGCCTGGGCTGCAACGGCCGCGCCTGCCATGGTTCGTTCCAGGGACAGGGCGGGTTTCGCCTCTCGCTATTCGGCTACGATTTCAAGATGGATCACCAGGCGCTGGCCGAGGGCGACGAGCCACGCGTGAATGTGAAGAAGCCGCGCGAAAGCCTGATCCTCACCAAGCCCACCGGCACCGAGGACGATCACGGCGGCGGTCATCGCTTGGATCTCGATAGCTGGCAGTATCGCCTGATCGCGCGTTGGATCGAGGCCGGCGCTCCGGCCGTCAACGAAGAGGAAGATCCGCACTTCGTGCGGCTTGAAATCTCGCCGTTGGAGGTGGTGTACAAGCAGACCGGACAGACTACCCAGTTGCATGCGATCTGCCATTGGTCGGATGGCACTGCCGAGGACGTGACCCCGCTGTGCCGCTTCCAGACAAACGATGAAGCAGTGGCGAAAGTCGACGCCGCGGGCAAGATCACCATTGTCGGTCCTGGCGACACGCACATTGTGGCGTTTTACGACAACGGAGTCGTGCCCGTTTCGGTGATGCTGCCGGTCACCGACAAGACCGGTCCGCAGTATCCCAGCGTTTCGACGCCGACCCAGATCGACGTGTTGGTGGTCGACAAGCTTCGCAAGTTGGGCATTGTTCCTTCGGGCGTTTGCAACGATGCCGAGTTCCTGCGCCGCGTTAGCCTCGATGTGACCGGCTCGTTGCCAACCGCCGAAGAGGTCGAGAAGTTTCTGGCCGACAAGTCGCCGGAAAAACGTGCGCACAAAGTCGAGGAGTTGCTCGAGCGACCGGCCTACGCGGCCTGGTGGGCCACCAAGTTCTGCGACATCTGGGGCGACTCGGAGAACCAGCTGCGCAACATCACGCCGCAGCAAACGCTACCGGCCGACCAATGGTATCGTTGGGTCGAGAAGCGCATCGCCGACAACATGCACTACGACGACCTCGTTGAGCGCATCGTGATGGCCAAGGGACGCGAATCGAAGGACGTCTCCTACAAAGACTACTGCACCGAAATGCGGTCGTACTTCTGCTCGAAGCCGACGGGCGACTTCACCGAGCGCGAAACGATGCCGTGGTATTGGATGCGGCGCAACATGAAGAAAGACAACGAAAAGGCGTTGTCGTTC
>DASZPI010000443.1:0-5514 GCA_035550355.1 Pirellulales bacterium | reverse complement strand
CGAAGGCCGGATGAGGGCGAAGCGCCATCGATGCCGAGTACCCGCTTCTCCCTCACCCGGCCGCCGCGGCGGCGGCCACCCTCTGCCAGAGGGAGAGGGGGTCTACCTTCATGCCAACATGCTTGCGATGTTCTTCGCGGTCACCGGTTCGATGACGCCGTGTTCGCAGATGATTGCGCGGATCAAACGTGCCGGCGTGACGTCGAAGGCGGGGTTGTACACGCCGACGCCGATCGGTGCGGTCGCGCGGCCGAAGCCGTGCGTGATCTCTTCGGCCGCGCGTTGCTCGATCGGGATTTCGTCGCCGGTGGCGATCGCTCGATCGAACGTGCTGGCCGGCGCCGCCACGTAAAACGGAATGCCGTGGGCCGCCGCCAGCACAGCCACACCGTAGGTGCCGATCTTGTTGGCTGTGTCGCCGTTGGCGGCGATCCGGTCGGCGCCAACCACCACGGCCTGCACGCGACCTTCGCGCATCACTTGGGCCGCCATCGAATCGCAGATCAGCGTCACATCGAACCCGCGCTGTTGCAGCTCCCACGCCGTGAGCCGCGAACCTTGCAACAGCGGTCGCGTTTCATCGACGAACACACGCAGCCGTTTGCCCTGCTCCTGGGCGGCGTAGAACACGCCGAGCGCCGTGCCGTAATCGCTGGTCGCCAGTCCACCGGCATTGCAATGCGTGAGCACTCCTTGCTCGCTGGCCAGCAACGCGGCGCCGTGACGGCCGATGTTGCGGCTGGTTTGCCGATCCAGCTCGTGGATCGCGTGCGCCTCGGCGACCAGGCGCTCGGGCGCGCTGCGCGGATCGGCGGCAATTGCCGCGTGACCGACGGCGCGCATCCGATCGAGCGCCCAGAACAAGTTGACTGCCGTCGGCCGGCTGGTGGCCAAGTAGTCGCAGGCTTCGTCCAACCGCGCTGCCATTGCGCGTGCATCGGCCTTGCTGCACGATTGCATGGCGATGCACACGCCGTAGGCCGCCGACACGCCGATCGCCGGCGCTCCGCGCACGCGCAAGCTGCGGATCGCCTCGAACAGCGTTTCGGCGTCGCGGCAATCGAGATGAACCAGCGCGGTTGGCAGCCGGGTTTGATCGACCAGCCGCAGGTAGCCGTCGACGCCGCCGATCCATTCGAGGGTCTTTAATTCACTGCTCACGGGCAAGGTAAATCCCACCTGAGGAGAAAGCGATCTAGTATAATTGCTCGATTCTACGCCATGAGCTTCGCGCCGCACGCCCTACCGTGGTTCTCGTGTCGAGAAATCGGTTCAACCCTTTTCAGGACGTGCTCCGAATGCCGACGATGCTGCCTTCGTACCTGCGAAATCCGTGGCGTGCCGCGCGGATTTGGATGGACCCGTTTCGGGCCGACTACCGCCAGCGCATGGCGCGCTGCCTGGCCCCGCTGTTCGATGCCCCGATCACGAGCGTGCTCGACGTTGGCTGCGACGACGGCGAACTGGCGACCGAGATCACCGCGCTGGTTCCCAGGCTGGAGTTTCAAGGCGTCGATATTCAAAGCCATCGTCCGTCGGCGATCCCGCGCAAGCTGTTCGACGGGCGTACCATTCCGTTCGACGACGGCAGTTTCGATGCGGTGATGGCGATCGACGTGCTGCATCACACGCGGCAAATCGGGCCGTTGCTGGCCGAAATGGCGCGCGTCTCGCGAAAGTACGTGATCATCAAGGATCATCTAACCGACGGGCCGGCGTCGATGATTGTGGTGGGAGTGGCCGATTACTTGTCGAACGCGCCGTATGGCATTCCGTGCGAATTCAACTTTCCGACGCTCGACGGTTGGCAGCGGTACTTTGCAGCCAGCCGGTTGAAAATCGTCGAGTTTCGCCGCAACCTGGATTTGGGCGCGGCAACGATCGCCCGGTACAACCCGTTGTTCAAGCTCGAGAAGCTTGCAGCCTGCCAGCGCGCGGGAAGAAAGCCGCGTTAAACCGAAGCGCCGATGCTCGACCGCGAAGAATACATCGAACAGGCGTACTTCTTTCGAGCGCTCGGCGAGCGGATGCAGCACAACATGGCCACGCAAGACCTGCTGGCCAGCCTGCGCGAAGAAGTGCTCGCGACGACCAGCTTGCCGTTGGCGCTCGATTTTTTGGGGGCCGAGCTGCGGCACTCCGGCGTGATCGCCCCGGCGATGGAACGGCTGAGCCATTACTTCACGCCGTTTCAGGCCTTCGTGATGTCCGAGGCGGAACGCGAGCGCGGCCGGTTCGACTTTCTCACCGGGCTCGAAATTCTGGAGCGCGAAGCGCGCTACCGTGCCGACGGCGCCACGCGGCAGGGCGTGTTCATGTTCCAATTCGAATGTCTCTGCCGCAACCGGCTGGGCTACGACCAGGGGCTCGCGGCGATGGCACGCGATCCAATCTTCGACGAACCGTGGCGCGAGTGGATCCTGATCGTGCGCCGGCAGGTGGGGCTGGTCGACTTTGCCGAGATGATCTACGTGCGCAGCGAGCACTACCTGCGGAACCGCGCACGCAAAGGAATCGCCGGCGAAGAGGCCGACAAGCCCGCTCTGTTCGGCGAAAAAGAGGGGATGATCGCGCTGGCCCATCGGCGCAAGGACCCGCTGTGGTTGTTCGCGGCGCTCGAGCGGCAACTTGGCTATCCCACGGTGCCGCGGCCGAAGCGCGTGGACGAATCGAAGCAGATTCTGCCGCTGTTGCTGCGGCGCATGGAGCGCGTCGAGCAGCGGCTCAAGCTGCTCGAGGAAGAAGGACGCGGCGGCATCGACCTGTCGCGGTTTATGCCCGGCGCCGAGCGCAGCAGGCCGCGGGCAGAGGGTAGTGCGGAATAGTCGGCAGCCGGCAGTGGGCAGTGGGCAGATGAAATCGCCCGAGGTGTTTTTCCGCCTGCGGCGCAGTGCTTACTTCGTTCTACTGCTTGCTTTTTCCCCTCGGCGCGCGGTAGGCTTGAGTTAGTGGTCGATCCTGCTGCACCTTCGGGAGTGCGGGCGTATGGATATCGAGCTGCAAGTCTCGACCGATACGGTTGAGCAGGCGGGTCCTGTCGAACCGCTGGTGGTCGAGCCTTCGACTCCCATCCGCGAAGTCTTTCGACTGATGCGGGTCTACTCGGCAGGCAGCGTTCTGGTGTGCCGCGACGCGAAGCTGGTCGGCATCTTCACCGAACGCGATGCCTTGCGCCTGATGGCGCGCGGCGGACCGATGGACGCTGCCATCAGTAGCGTGATGGTCGAACGGCCGGTGAACATTCGACCCGGCGCGTTGATCGCGCAAGCCATCTTGCGGATGTCGTCGGGCGGCTACCGTCGGCTGCCGATTGTCGACTCGACGGGCTGCGCGGTCGGCATCATCCAGGTCTCGGGAATCATCCATTATCTGGCCGAGCTGTTTCCGAACACGATTTACAACCTATCGCCAACGGCCGAGCCGGTGACGCACCAGCGCGAAGGACCGTAAGGAGAGTGCCGATCGCGGATTGCAAAATGAAGCATGCCGCCGTTCTGCACTTTGCAATCCGCACTTTGTATTCGTCGCGCACGCCCAGCACGCTTTACACGCCCACGCAGGAACATGGCCACGATTGACGGTGTCGCCAAACCGATTCGCGAGATCGACCAGGCAACGGTGCGATTCTGCGGCGACTCGGGCGATGGCATGCAGTTGGCCGGTACGCAGTTCACCAACACCTCGGCACTGGCGGGGAACGACGTTGCCACGTTTCCTGATTTTCCTGCCGAGATCCGCGCTCCGCGCGGCACGCTCGCCGGCGTGAGCGGCTTCCAGATTCACTTTGCCAGCCGCGATATTTTTACCCCCGGCGATCAAGTAGACGCGCTGGTGGCGATGAATCCCGCAGCCTTGGCGACAAACCTTTGCGACTTGGTGCGCGGCGGCATTCTGATCGTCAACGAGGACGCGTTCGAGGACAAAGGCCTCAAACAAGCAGGCTACGCCACGAGCCCGCTCGACGACGGTTCGCTGGCCGCCTACCAGGTGTTCCCAGTGCCCATGACTCGGCAAACGCGCTTGGCGGTGGCCGAGTTGAATCTTGGGATGAAAGAAAGCGACCGCTGCCGAAACTTCTACGCCATGGGGCTGGTGTTCTGGCTGTACGACCGGTCACTCGAGCCGACCCTGCGGTACATCGAGGCGAAATTCGGCAAAAAGCCGGAAATTGCCGAGGCCAACCGCCGCGCCTTGCGCGCCGGCTACAACTACGGCGAAACGGTCGAGGCGTTTGCCAGCCACTTTCGCGTGCAGAAGGCGGAACTGCCCCCCGGCGTGTATCGCAACATCATGGGCAACGAGGCGCTGGCCTACGGCCTGATCGCGGCGTCGCAGCTCAGCGGCTGCGACCTGTTCCTGGGCAGCTATCCCATCACGCCGGCCAGCGACATTCTGCACGAGCTGTCGCGGCACAAGAACTTCGGCGTGCGCACGTTTCAGGCCGAAGACGAGATCGCCGCCATCACCAGCGCCATCGGCGCGAGCTTCGGCGGGGCGATGGCCGTGACCAGCTCAAGTGGTCCGGGGATCGCGCTGAAGCAAGAAGCGATGGGTTTGGCCGTGATGACCGAACTGCCGTTGATCGTGATCAACGTGCAGCGCGGCGGCCCGAGCACCGGCTTGCCCACGAAGACCGAACAGGCCGACTTGTTGCAAGCCATGTTTGGCCGCAACGGCGAATGCCCGATCCCGGTGATCGCCGCCCGCAGCCCGGCCGACTGCTTCGACGTGGCAATCGAAGCCTGGCGAATCGCCACGCGGTTCATGACGCCGGTGATCCTACTCAGCGACGGCTACATCGCCAACGGCAGCGAGCCGTGGCGGTTGCCGAACATCGACGAGCTGCCGCGGATCGAGGTCACGCATCCGCAGCCGGCGGAGGATGGCGCGGTGTTTCATCCGTACGAGCGCAATGAACGGCTGGCTCGGCCGTGGGCGCTGCCTGGAACGCCGAAGTTAATGCACCGCATCGGCGGGCTCGAAAAGCAAGACATCACCGGCAACGTCAACTACGAGCCCGAGAACCATCAGCACATGGTCAACCTGCGGGCGCGCAAGATTGCGGGCATTGCCGACGACATTCCGCTGCAAACGGTCGATGGCCCTGAGGGCGACACCGATCGTGGGCGGCTGCTCGTCCTATCGTGGGGTGGTACCTACGGTGCGTGTGCTACGGCGGTTCGCGAAGTGCGGGCCGCCGGGCACGCCGTCGCGCATTGCCACCTGCGCTACATGAACCCGCTGCCGCGCAACCTCGGCGAAATCCTGCGCCGCTACGACCGGGTGCTGGTGCCCGAGCTCAACCGCGGGCAACTGCGACTGCTGGTCCGTGGCGAGTATCTCGTCGACTGCGTCGGCCTGAACAAAATCAAAGGCAAGCCGTTCAGCGTTGCCGAGGTAACCCAGAAGATCTACGAACTGCTTGACGAGCCGCCGTCAGCAATCAGCGATCAGCAATTAGTGAACAACTACACGCTCATCGAACCCCAGACCCTGGCGCCCAATCCTTAACCC
>DASZPI010000442.1:0-5013 GCA_035550355.1 Pirellulales bacterium | reverse complement strand
AAATTGAGCACGTCGGCCAATTGCTGCCGCGTCAAGGTTGGAAGCATGGCACAGGTCAGCTCCATCGTCTGCACATTGCGGTCTTCACTCGTTCGCACTTGCAGGTTTTTAGCCAGCTCGGAGCGAGCATGTTCAAGCCGGTGATCGACAACTCCAGCGTCGGCCAAAGCCCGGTCGACCAGCGTTGGAAACAACTCGACATGGTCGGTCGCGCCATGCTGGTCAGCGTCCGCGCCGGTCCAAGCACAGCGGTAGGTCAGCGTGCTGCGTAGCGGGGCAGCCTTCCATGGAAGCATGCTCTTCGGCGATGCCGAGGTGTTGGCCACGACCCACCAACCGCAGCAACCGACGGCGGCTGTGACGAAGGCGAACGTCAACACGCGGCGCAGTCCTGCTCGGGCTGGCCGCGGCTGCGACGTTCGATCGGTCCGCAGTTGAAACGTGTTTTTCATGCCGCGATCACCGCGTGCCCTACAATCGTTGCCAACAGACGCACCCCTCCATTCGACATCGACCGTTACAATCGATTCCTTGAATACCGCGGGCGATGTAGACTTGAACATGTGCAAGCTGTGCTAGCAAAAAGGTCAAATTCCGATGCAGGTTGCTTGCTTCATCAAGAGTTTTCAGGACATGCCGCTCGGCGACTTTTGTCGCGCGCTGTACGACATGGGAATCGAAGGCCTCGATCTCACGGTGCGCAAGGGGGGCGTCATCGAGCCAGCCGACGTCGAAGCGAAGCTACCCCGGGCGGTCGAAGTCGTGCATGAAGCAGGCCTCAAGTTTCTGTTTCTCACCACAGACCTGACCGAAGCCGATGCCACGACCGACCGTGTATTCGGCACCGCGGGACAAGTTGGCGTCGATCGCGTGAAGTTGGGCTATTATCGTTACTTGCCATTCGGCACGCTGCACAAGCAGATCGCCGAGGTGCGAACGCGCCTCGAGGCGATGGCTAAGCTTGGGCGCAAGCATGGTGTGTTGCCGTGCGTGCATATTCACTCTGGCACTTACATTCCTTCACACGGCACGCTGCTTTACGAATTGTTGCAAGACATGCCGCCCGGCGAGATCGGCGCGTATGTCGATCCGCTGCACATGACGCTCGAAGGCGGTGGCGCGGGATGGCAGCAAGGGCTCGACCTGCTGGCGCCATGGATCGCGCTGGTCGCGGTCAAGAATTTCGCATACGTGGCAGGCGACCGGGATAAGTCAGGGCAACGGCGCTGGCACACGGAGACCGTTCCTTTGGCCGACGGAATTGCTCCGCTCCCCACGTTCTTCGGTATGCTGGCCAAGCTCGGCTACGATGGCACGTACTCGCTGCACAGCGAGTACAAGGGGAGCCATTCGTTCAAGGACCTTTCGACCCAACAGTGCTTAGCGCAGACCGCCGAAGATTTGACGTACATGAAGTCGCTGATCGCCGCCGCAATGCGCGAGAGTGGCAAGCGATGAACCGCGCCAACATTGCTTCGCTGTTCCGCGTAAAAATCTGCGGCATCACGCACCCCGACGACGCCCGAATGGCCGCCGAAGCAGGCGCCGACGCGATCGGCCTGAACTTTTTTGTCGGCAGTCGTCGCTGTGTCACGATTGACCAGGCCGATCAAATCGTCGCCGCACTACCATCCCACGTGAAGAAAGTGGGCGTGTTCGTGAATGCCCCGGTATCCGAAATCGTTGAGATCGGCGATCGACTGGCACTCGATGCAATTCAGTTGCACGGCGACGAATCCCCCGAGCAAATTCTGCAACTTGCGCCGCGCGCGGTGATCAAGGCGCTCCGACCGAACGTTGCCGGCAATTTGATGTTGGTCGGCTATGTGATGAAGTGCGTCGAGTGTGGGGCGAAGCCTCGGATGATCCTAATCGACTCGGCTGCACAGGGCGAATACGGTGGCACGGGTCGACTATCGGATTGGGACATCGCGATCGAATTTCGCCGGTCGCATCGCATGCCCCCGCTGGTGCTGGCCGGTGGGTTGACGCCCGACAACATTCGCGAGGCGATCGCGACCGTGCAACCGGCAGCGGTCGACACGGCCAGTGGCGTCGAATCGGCGCCAGGCTACAAAGATCCAGACAAGACCCGCCGCTTCGTTGCGGCCGCACTCGATGCGTTCGCCGCCTTGGACTCCGCCATTCCGGCGCCCGAACGGCCGACCTAAGCTGCCCAGCGAAGGCATTTTGCGGTTACGGACCGACCTACTTGCGAGGGTGTGCGCTGCCACCTATCATCGTTCGTAAGTTCTATTGCCGGAAATTATTGAGGAGTGCACCAGCCTTGGCACACGTCGAAACCCGCTTGCCGTACAAAGTTGCCGACATGTCGTTGGCCGCCTGGGGCCGCAAGGAAATCATGCTGGCCGAAAACGAGATGCCAGGGCTCATGGCCTTGCGCGAAAAGTACGGCAAGAGCAAGCCACTGGCCGGCGCTCGTGTGGCCGGCTGCCTGCACATGACCATCCAGACCGCCGTGCTGATCGAGACGCTCAAGGCCCTTGGCGCCGAGGTCACCTGGAGTAGCTGCAATATTTTTTCGACCCAGGACCATGCCGCGGCGGCGATCGCTGAAGCCGGCATTCCAGTGTACGCCTGGAAGGGGATGAACAACGAAGAGTTCGATTGGTGCATCGAGCAAACGCTGTTCTTTCCTGATGGCCAGCCGTTGAACATGATCCTCGACGACGGCGGCGATCTGACCGCCATGGTCCACCAGAAGTATCCCGAATTGCTCGGCGGCATCCGCGGCCTGAGCGAAGAGACGACCACAGGCGTCCACCGCCTGTACCAAATGCACGAGCGCGGCGAACTGCGCGTGCCGGCGATCAACGTCAACGATTCGGTCACCAAGAGCAAGTTCGACAACCTGTACGGCTGCCGCGAATCGTTGGCCGATGGCATCAAGCGCGCCACCGACGTGATGGTGGCCGGCAAGGTCGTGGTGGTCGCTGGTTACGGCGACGTTGGCAAGGGTTGCGCCCATTCGATGCGTTCCTTGGGCGCACGCGTGATTGTTACCGAAATCGACCCGATCAACGCCTTGCAGGCGGCGATGGAAGGTTACGAAGTAACGACGATGGACGAAGCGGCATCGCGCGGCAACATCTTCGTCACCGCCACCGGCAATCGCGACATTATTCTAGGCGAGCACATGAAGGCGATGCCCAACGACGCGATCGTTTGCAACATCGGCCACTTCGATCTCGAAATCGACATGGCGTGGCTCAACGGTCAATTGGCTAAGGGTGTAAAGAAGCTCGAAATCAAGCCGCAGGTCGATCGCTACACGTTTCCCGACGGCAAGAACATCATCGTGCTGGCGGAAGGTCGCTTGGTGAATCTGGGTTGCGCGACAGGCCACCCGTCGTTTGTCATGAGCACCTCGTTTACCAATCAGGTAATGGCTCAATTGGCTCTGTGGACCGAAACCGACAAGTTCCCCGTCGGCGTGCACACACTGCCGAAAAAACTCGACGAGGAAGTGGCTCGGCTACACCTAGGCAAACTGGGCGTCAAGCTCACCAAGCTCACGAAGACGCAGTCGGAGTATCTTGGCGTTCCGGTCGAAGGACCATACAAGCCAGATATTTATCGGTACTAAATGCCGTTCGCCATCCGCGACCAGCATTCCGTCGATCGAAGCTGATCGCGGACCGCTGCCGACCGCTTCGTCCTCGCCGCTGGCCGGTCATCGTACGCGCCGCGGCGCGCCCCTGCATTCATGGAGGCCGCTCGGGAAATCCTTGGGCCGCCTCTGCCGAATCACCTTGAGCGACTTGGTGTCTTCAAGATCGGCCGCCGAGACGCGCTTCATGGTTCGCCAGGGGGCGCGGCAGTGCTCGATGAGGTCGATTCCAGTGCCGAGGCGCTGCGCGAGCGTGGCGACGCGGGCAAGCCAACGGGACCGCGAATCTAAAAGACCGGCTTAATTTGCTGCAGTCGCGATTCGGTTTCGCGCATCAGAGAGTCTTCGCTTGCCTCGGTCGAGGCTTCGTAGGTTACGCTGAAGCGCAAAAATGCGCCTGCGTCATCCCATGGCACGGTGACGATCGAGTGCTCGGTTATCAGATATTGACTTGCCGCCTCGGCCGAGTCGAACTTAAGACCGTTGGCCAATCCTTTGGGCGCCGGAGTGTAGAGAAAATAGGTGCCGCCGGGCATGCTGCAATCGAACCCGCAGCGCTTGAGCACCGAGACCAATTTCTTCAGGCGACGCTCGTACTTTGAGCGCACTTGGCGCGGGATCGAATCGTCGTCGAGCGCCGCAGCGCCTGCCTTTTGAATGGCCATGAATTGACCCGAGTCGCTGTTGTCCTTTACGTCGGCAAAGGCTTGGACGATGCGCTCGTGGCCAGCCACAAAACCCAATCGCCAGCCGATCATGTGCCAGCCTTTGCTCATCGAGTGCACTTCGACGCCCACTTCCTTAGCGCCAGGCACCGACAAGAAGCTCAATGGCGGAGCGTCGTAGCTGAGCATCGCATGCGCCGCATCTTGCACGACCACCACTCGATGTTTGTGAGCAAACTCGATTACGCGCTTATAAAAATCACGCGTCGCCAATTTGCCGGTCGGACTGTTCGGGTAATTGAGAACCAAAAGCTTGGTTTTCGCGAGCACCTCGGCGGGAATGCTGGCGAGGTCAGGATAGAAATCGTTCTGTGCCAACAGCGGCAGCCGATGCACCGTGCCACCGTAATAGCGCGTGTGCGTGCCGGCCACGGGATAACCGGGCACGGTCATCAACGTCACGTCGCCGGGATTGATAAAGGCCGCGGGCAGCATCGCCAGGGCGGTCTTCGATCCGATGCAATGGTTAACTTCCTTCACCGGATCGAGCGTCACATCGAAGTGCCGTTGCATGAACCGTGCGGCGGCCTCTTTATAGGCGGCGATGCCGTTGTCGGCGTAGCCACGGTTGGCCGGGTTGTCGATCTCGGTGTGCATCACGCGCCGGACGCTTTCGGGCGCCGCCTCGTCATTCTCGCCAATGCCGAACTCGACCAG
>DASZPI010000441.1:0-8963 GCA_035550355.1 Pirellulales bacterium | reverse complement strand
GGCCACCAACACCGCCAAGTAGCTCAGCCCGTTGAGCACGAAACACCATCCTTCGCCGACGAGCTGAATCAGGATGCCGGCGAGCGCCGGCCCTACGAGCCGCGCTCCATTGACCATCGACGAGTTCAACGCAATCGCGTTGGGCAGATCATCGCGATGAGCAACCATCTGATTCAGGAACGCCTGTCGAATCGGCACGTCGAAGGCGTTGACCACGCCAAAGAACAATGCCAGCGCGAACACGTGCTCCACGCGCACCACGCCTTCGAGCGTCAGTATCCCCAAGGCCAACGCCTGCACCATCGCCAGGCTTTGTGTCACTAACAGCGCGCGTCGGCGGTTCCAATGTTCGGTGATCGCGCCGACAATCGGCGCCAGCACGAGCATCGGTATCTGCCCGGCAAAGCTGATCAATCCCAGCAGCCGCGACGAATGCGCCAGGTCCCACACCAGCCAGGTCATGGCCACCTGTTGCAGCCAGGTGCCGCATAGCGAGACGAGTTGCCCCGCAAAGAACAGCCGAAAGTTACGGTGCTTCAGCGCCCGCAGGCTCGGTCGGGGCATCGAACGTATCCAGTTGCCGCAAGTCGTCCAAGCCCACGCGGTCGCGCGCGGACTTCCGTCGGCATAAAGATTGCAACACTTGCGCCGCAACACAAGGCGAACGAGGTACGGTCATGGCTAGCCTGCGCGGCATCATCTTCGATATCGACGGCACGCTCGTCGACAGCAACGACCAACACGCCCAAGCCTGGTGCGATGCGCTGTCCGAGTTCGGTTACCAAGTGCCGTACGAAACCATTCGGCCGCTCATTGGCATGGGCAGCGACAAGCTACTGCCGCGGGCTGTTGGCATCGACGGCAAAAGCGAACTCGCCAAGACCATGGGCGTTCGCCGCAGCGCGATCTTCAAAGAACGCTATCTTCCCCACCTGCTCCCCTGCCCCGGAGCACACGATCTGCTGGTCCAGCTCGACGTCCGCGGCCTGAAGATGGTCGTCGCGACCTCGGCCCAAAAGAACGAAGTGAATGACCTGCTGGCGATCGTCAATGGCAACAAGTTCTTTGCCGGCAAAACGACCTCGAGTGATGCCGACCGCTCGAAGCCCGATCCCGACATCGTTACGGTCGCGCTCGAGAAAATCGGCTTCGCTCCCGACGAAGTGTTCATGGTCGGCGACACGCCCTACGACATCGAAGCGGCCGGCCGGGCGAAAATCGGCACGATCGCTCTGCGCTGTGGCGGCTGGGACGATAAGCGCCTGTCGGGCGCCATTGCCGTGTTCGACGACCCGGCGGACCTGGCGCAGAATCTGGATCGGATGCTCGGTCCCGGCGGCGTAACCGCCTGGAGCGGTCAACTGCGCTAGCGAGGGTCGCGCAGACGCCCTTGCTTGGCCCCCGGTTTGGTGGCATGGGAACTTGTGGCGAGTTAGACTCGTCCCAAGAGGTGTACCATGCGATACGACCTGCGAACGATTCGTTGGATTCTGGCGACCGGGGTGCTCGGCTTTGCGGCGTTTTGCCCGGTCGCAACCGCCGCCGACGACGCGCCGCAGCGCAAGTTTGCGCTCTTGATTGGCTGCACGAACTATCCCGACATGCCGGTCCAACCGCTCGAAGGCCCGGCCAACGACGTCGTGCTGATGCGCGACCTGCTCGTCGGGCAGTTTAAGTTTCCCGACGACCAGGTCGTAACTCTCGCCGAGGCGCAACCGGCCGAGCATCGCCCCACCTATGCGAACATCGTCCGCGAGTTTTCAGCGCTGGCGGCCAAGGTTCAGCGCGGCGATCACATTGTTCTGCTGCTTTCAGGGCATGGCACGCAGCAACCGATTCCCGATCCACCCGACCCGAACGATTTCGAACCCGATGGACTCGACGAGGTTTTTCTGCCCGCCGACGCCAAACCTTACGACGAATCGCAGCACAAAATTCCCAACGGCCTGGTCGACAACGAGCTGGGCGCGTGGCTTTCGAAGCTGCGCGACGGCGGAGCCCTGGTGTGGGTGATTGCCGATTGCTGCCATTCAGGCACGATTATCCGCGGCCAAAGCCGAGAAGTGCAGCGCCGCGTGCCGGTGGAACTGATCATTCCGCGCGGCGACCTCGAAGCGGCGCGCCATCGAGGGGCCGAGATGGCGAAAACGCATTCGACCAATGTTGCGCTGCCGGGCGGCCAGCCCGCCTCGATCACCGAGCAACTCCAAGGAATCGCTGCGATCTACGCGGCGCAGCCCGAGCAAAGCACCATCGAGCTGCCGCTGCCGGTCGATGCTGAGAACGGCACCCCTCACGGCCTGCTGACGTTTACCTTGAGCAAAGTGTTGCGCGAGGCGCGCAGCCCGATGAGCTATCGCGAATTGGCCGAGCGCATTCAGGCCGATTATGCACGGCAGGGGCGCAACACGCCGACGCCGCTGCTCGAAGGAGGCGATCGCGACCGCGAGGTGCTCGGCCTCGAGACCTGGCCGACGCAAGGATTGTTCACCGCCACGCGCGATGCGCGTGGGTACACGGTCAACGCCGGTGCGCTGTACGGTCTGACGGTCGGCAGCGTGCTGGCCATGCGAGCCCCGGGCGACCGAACGGGAACGCAGCCGCCGATCGGCCATTTGAAATTGACCGCGGTCGATGTGCTTAGCTCGCGCGCCGTTCCGACCGAGTTCCACGAGATTAAGCCGATCGATCCCTTGCCCGATCGCGCGGCCTGCGAATTGGCGTTCCTCGATTGCCAACTGCGCAAGTTGCGGGTCGCCGTTGATGCCAGCGAAGCAGCGACGCGCGCCGCGGTGGAAGACGCCCTGAGGACCGTGGCCAAGCCCGACCTCATGGTCGAGCACGCCACGACTCGCGACGGCGCCGATTGGGTTGTCTACGGCGAGCAGACGCAAGTTTTTCTCGAGCCGGCCACCGGCATCGATCCGCACGATCCAAACGCCACGGGTCGCTTCGGCCCGGTGGCTGCCGACAATCAACTCCCCGCGTGGGTCGGCGAACATCTGCGCCGCATTGCGCGCGCCAAGAACCTGATGATGGTCGCCGGCACCGAACTGCCCAACCAGCAGCAGGCTGCGAACTTGAATGTGGTCGTCGAACTGTTGCGTTTGCACGGCGATAACGATCCGAACCCCGAGCCGATCGCCTGGGACAAGGGCGGGCTCGTGTTGCATCCCGGCGATCGGGTGATGTGCCGCGTGAAGAACAATGGCCGCGACCCGGCCGACGCCACGCTTCTGTTCGTCGATTCCGGCTATGGGATCAGCGCGGTGTTTCCGCGCGCGGGGACCGTGAGCGACAATCGCATTTATCCCGGCGAATCGGTGAACGCGTTCACCGGCACGATCAACGACAAGACGCTCGGCCTCGAGCACCTGGTGTTGATCGCAGTTCCTGGCAAAGGTGGCTACATCGATTTCACGCTGCTCGAACAACCGACGTTGGCTGTCACGCGGGGCGACGACGACACTTCGCGGTCGCCGCTGAACCAGTTGATGCGCAGCGCCCTGTACGGCGGCGCGACGCGCGGCATGGACGTGCAGGAATCGAAACAGCAGATGAAGTTGATTACCTGGTCCGTGGCCAAGTAGTGGGCAGCGGGCAGTGTCGAGGGCAGTGGCCGGTGGGCAGTTAGTAGCCCTGGCGGATTTTGCCATCGCGCGAGATCAGCGGCCGCGGGTCGTTTACGCGACCCAAAGTTCGGACGCCGGGGCCGACGTCGTTGCGCCCCAGGTCGCTGTCCATGGCCTCGGCAAGGCTCCGCAGACGCTCGACGACTTCAGGATGGCTGGCGGCCACGTCAGTGGCCTCGCCGATGTCGGAATCCAAGTTAAAGAGCTGGTCTTTGCCCGCAGGCCCCTGCGCTTTCGTTTTGCCTTTGGGCTTCGGCGCCGAGTCGGCCGCCGACGCGAATCGCAGCTTCCACGGACCGGAACGCACCGCTTCCAGCTTTAGGCCGCGGAAATAGTAAAAGTCGTCGTGCGGCGATTTCGCTCGTTGCTCGCCGGCCAACAGGGGCCAAATATCGCCGCCGTCCAGCTTGCGATCGCTGGGCAGCTTGCCGCCAGCAAGCTTGACCAGCGTCGGCAACACGTCGAACATGCCGGTGATCGCATCGACGCTGGTGCCCGCCGGTATCTTGCCGGGCCAGCGTGCCACGGTCGGCACGCGCATGCCCCCTTCCCAGGTCGAGGCCTTGTTGCCCCGCAGCGGGGCGTTCACCGCGCGCGGCGTGCCGCCGTTGTCCGAGGTGAAAATCACCAGCGTCTTGTGATCCAGTTTTAGCTCGGCCAGCGTCTCGAGCACGCGGCCCACGCTCCAATCCACTTCTTCGATCCAATCGCCGTACAGCCCATGCTGCGATTTGCCGACCCATTGCTTGCCGGGATACAGCGGAAAATGCACCGCGTTGTGCGGCAAGTACAAAAAGAACGGCTCGCCCTGGTGTTTGTTGATGAACTCGACGGCGGCCGTCGTGTAGCGTTCGACGAGCGCTTGCTGCTCGTCTTGCTTCACGCGCGCCACGACCTTGTGGTTCTCGACCAGCGGCAGCGGCGGCTGACCCGCGCCATGCACGCCGGTCTCGTCGGAGTTGGTGGCCTGCGATGGCTTCGGCTGCGGCAACGGGGCGCCGAGATCGCTTTTCGATCCATCCTCGACCGGGCCCATGTCGTTCGAGTAGGGAATGCCCAGGTAGTAATCGAAGCCCTGTGCGTTCGGCAGGAACTCGGGCTGATCGCCGAGATGCCATTTGCCAATGCAGCCGGTGGCGTAACCGGCGTCCTTGAGCAAGTCGGCGATCGTCCGCTCGGCGGGGTTCAGCCCCACGGCCCCGGCCGGAAACAGTACGCCCGGGATCGGCAGCACGCGCTTCGGGTAGCAGCCGGTCATCAGCGCCGCGCGCGACGGCGAGCAGACCGGCGCCGCGTAAAAGCAAGTGAGCTTGCACCCTTCGCGCGCCATGCGATCGAGATTCGGCGTGCGATTGATCGTCGAGCCGAACGGCCCGATGTCGGCATAACCGAGGTCGTCGATATTGATCACAATAAAGTTGGGCTTCTCGGCCGCGTGCAGCGCACCGGCAGCGAGCAAGACAAACGAAAGCACTACGAAGCGCGGCATAGCGACTCCTCGGGATACATCGGGCGGCGTGAACCGATCGGCGGGCCTACCGACGCAGGCTATCCACGCCACGAATGTGGGTCAACCGGCTAATCGTGCGACGAAGGGGCGACCCGCGAACCATCGCATGCGTTGCCGCGCAGTTGGCCCCAATTCACCTTCGCTGCGGCCCGGCACGAAACCCTCGCTGCGCCAGGAGCGAAGACGTTCTGTATGGAAAACCCATTGGCCGCGACGTTTCAGTCCCTCGAATCCTGATCGCACCTGTCACCTTGGATTCGCTCTGGACGTTTGCTGACCGAGTTGTTCGGCCAGGCCGATGAGGATGCCTTCCGGACCTCGAATGTAGCAGAGGCGATACGTGTCTTCGTATTGGGCCACTCGGCCGACGACTTCGGCGCCGCGTTTCGCAAGCCGGGCGAGCGTGTCGTCGATATCGTCGACAGCGAACATGACGCGCAGGTAACCGAGCGAGTTCACCGGGGCGCGGCGGTGATCGGCCACTACCGGCGGCGCGAGAAAGCGGGACAGTTCAAGCCGGCCGTGGCCGTCCGGCGTCCGCAGCATGGCAATCTCCACGCGCATGTCGCGCAATCCAGTGACGCCATCGGCCCACTCACCTTCGATCGGGGCACGCCCCTCGAGCTCAAGGCCCAACTCGGTGAAGAACTCGATCGCGGCTTCGATGTCGTCCACCACGATGCCGACGTTGTCCAGGCGCTTAACCGCCATAATGCTTCCTCGGCTTGAATCTAAAGGTTGAGGCGGCCGTTGGTCTGCCGCGATGGTTGCCAGGGCGCGGGACGGCCGAATGACGGAGCGGAGCCCTAGTGGCCGCTTTTGTCGCTTGGCATCGGTGCCGTGCGGCACTATGGTGCGCTGGCAGGAGTGGCCGCGATGGGCGACTTTGTACCCACTTGGCGCGGTACGGCGCAGCATCGCGGCGGGCGGAAAAATGCGCGAATTTGTTCCCGTTACCCCCGGGTCCATAGGTAGGGTACAAAGTCGAGCTCGCGGCGCGGCATGCCGGGCCTTGCGAGCTCGCGACTTTGTACCCACCTTCGAGTCTCGATCGTGTGCTGTGGTCGACCGATTACAGCTTCGAGATCATTTTTTCGACGGCGGCGCGGTCGAGCTTGCCGTTGCCCCACGAGTCGTTGGGCACGGGGCCGGTGAAGCGATCTTGCGTGGCGCATGTCTGCAACAGCGACTTCAGTTCGCCGAGCGTGATCGACGGCTTCTTCTGCATCAACAACGCAACGATGCCCGCAGTGTAGGGCGTTGCAGCGCTCGTGCCGTTGAACAGATCGTACTGGCCCGACGTGTCGCGCAGCGCGCGGGTGTTGCGTGCCGCCGGGGCAGCGTAGTATTGGCCGGGCGAGGCGATGTCGGGCTTGGTGACCTTGCGGGTGCGCAGCGGTCCGACGCTCGAATACTTCGACAGGGCGCCGATCGTTAGCGGCTCGCCCTTCAGTGGATCGGTGAACGCGGTGATGTGGCCATGGCGATCGAACTGGTCGTTCCAGTCGTAACTGCCGACGGTGATTGCCTGGCAGGTGACGCCGGGGGAAGCGACGATGCCGCCATCGGCGGCGCACGCACCTTGAAACGCGCAGCCATCGACGAAGCTGGTGAAGTACGCATGCGCGGTGAACTTTTTGCCCGATTGGCTGTAGAGCTGCATTTCGCCGGGGCCTGCGGGAACTTCGAAGAACGACACGTAGGTGTCGAGCAGCGGATTGACCGCGCCGGTTTCTTTTAGCCCCAGCTTGTCGGCGTAGCGCAGATCCTTATCGTCGCTGGTGCCATAGTAGACTTCCATGTATGCGGGGCTGGGTGTCGACCAGCTCAACACACCCGGAGCATTGGAGCCGCCACAATCGACCTTGGCGTGCAGTGCTTGTGTGCCGTCGTTGCCGGCGGCGATGCACAAGGCCCGGCCGACGATCGAGTCGGGAAAGCGGGCGTCGAGCTGCCGTTCTTCGATCGTCATGCCATCGTGGCCGCCGGCCCGAGAGCCGAAGCTGCACGAGAAGACGACCGGGGTGTTGCCGGCAAGCTGGTGGACCCAGCCGCAAATGGTGTTCAGCAGGAACGCATTCTCAAGATCGTCGCCCAGGCGCACGCCGATCAACTCGGCCTCGGGGGCGACCCCCTTGTACTTGCCCTCGGAATTGTTGCCATTGCCGGCCGCAATGCCTGCGCACGAAGTACCGTGCCCGTCGATATCCCACACCGGAATCAACGTGCGGTTCGATCGCAGCTCGCGATTCAGGTCGTCACGCGAGTACAGCGTTCCGATCGGCGCACCGTTGGGATACGAGACCGGGCTCGGTTGTCCGAGACGCCCTTCGGCGTATTCTTCGCCCGAGGTGTCCCAGAAGTAACGCAGACGCGAAGTCGCTTCGCCGCTTTGGTCGTAGGTGACAAAGTCGGCGTTGCGGAAATCGAGCCCGGTGTCGATGATCACCACGATCACGCCCTTGCCGGTGAGCTCGCCGAATCCGCCGCGCACGATGGCTTCGGGCACGGCGCGGCTGGTTCCCTTGTTGCCGGTGATCGGGGGCGGAGCAATCGACTCAGCGCCGAACTCGTCCCACACGTAACCCGGCGCCGCGCGCAGGGCCTTGAGGCGATCATCGACCTTGTTATCGACCGGAATGAAGACGTCGGCGAACCGCTCGAAACGATCGAAGACGGTGATTTCGGGAACGTTGAACTTCGAGCACGAGTCGGCATCTTTGAACTCGACGAAGTGCACCAAATATTTGCGCGGCCCTGTGTCGACGACGCCGGCTTCATCGAGCGGCGCTCCCAGAATGGCTGCCGTGAGCGCGTTACGCTCGCGCGGGATCAGGTCGCGGCTGCCGGACATGCCTTGAGCGCGGCTAGCGGCGGCATCGGGGGGCGCGCAGCTTGCCGGTTGAGAAGCGTTACCGAGGAGCAGCAATCCAAGCACAACCCAGCCGGACCCCGTCGTTCTCGTACGAAGCATCGACATTGCTGAGAGCTCCAAATGCATCGGACTCTGGACGCGTTGTGCGCCAGGTGATTGGTGTTTTGACGCCCGTCGCCTCGGTTTCGTTCGCGATTCTAACGGCAGGAAAATTGCCCCGCCAGCGCCGGCCTAGTTATACTTTTGACACAATTCGTTGAATGCTCAACAGATTTGTCGCGTAACATTTCGCCGCACTTGCTCATTGAAACGGGGAGATTCGCAGCCATGTTCAGATTAATCGCAGTCGGTTGCCTGGGAGTTCTGTTGATCGGCAACGCGGCCCGGAGCGCCGACCCGGGACGTGTTCCAGGGACCGCGGCGACCACCCAGCGGATTGCTCCCGAAACCGCCGCGCAGGCCGAAGCTCGGCGGGCCTCGCGCAAGCTCGACATCGCCAAGGGCGACGTCAGCACACCGGGCACGGCGGTAAAGCGGCTGACCGTGGACGACATCAACACGATGCTGCAGAACTTTGGCTACGAGACGACACCCGGCCAGTACAACGATGGATCGAAGTATGTTTCGGTGAAGATTCCGCGTGGTGATTGGACGTTCTCGTTCACGTTCGATCTTAGCTCCGATCAGAGCAACATCTGGCTGAGTGCTTGGCTGGGCACGGTGAAAGACCCGTCGATGGTGCGCGCCGATCGGCTGCTGCCGCTGCTCGAGGCGGAAGGGAACGTGTGGCCCGGGTACTTCGCGTACCATAGCGATTCGAAAGACGTTTACTTCTATCGCCCGATTGTGAACTCCAATCTCACGCCGGTCACCATGCGGCAGACTTTGGACGGGGCGATGGACAGCATGCAGTCGACTGGCGATTTGTGGAATCTCGACAACTGGA
>DASZPI010000440.1:0-12916 GCA_035550355.1 Pirellulales bacterium | reverse complement strand
GGACGATCTCGCCGCCGCGCTGCGCGGACTGGTGGGCGCAGATTCCCACGCAAGTCCAATTCGCGGCGGTAGCGGCATTCGGCCGTGGGTCACGATTTTCGAGCAACGCCGACACCATCTCGTGCACTAAGTGCGGATGCGATCCGCCGTGTCCGCCTCCTTGAATGAAGGACAAGTGCTCAGCGTCCTGGATGGTGCGGGTGAACCTGCGGATCGGTTCGGGCAGCAGATGGGCGTAATCCGGCACTCCGACCGGCTGGGCGATCTCATGCTCGGGCTTTTTCGCCGTGTGCAACACGTGCGGCTGCCCCTCGACGAGCGTCCACTCGAACGATTTCTTCGTGCCGTAGACGTCGAAGCTCTCCCGATACTGTCGCGCGACGTCATAGAGGAAACGCCACACGTGGGCCGTCACGTCCGAGTCTTTCACCTTGATATGGCACGACTCGACGGCGAACTTGTTGCCCGACTTCTGCTGAATGTCCTCGCGCACGGTGCCCGAGCCGAAGCAACTCACGTACTCGGCGCGGCCGTTGATCAGCCCCAAACACGGGCTCACCACGTGCGTAGCATAGTGCATGGGAATCATTCGTTCCCAGTAGCTCGGCCAACCGTCCATGTCTTGCGGATGCGAGGCCGCGAGATGCTGAATCTTTCCCAACTCGCCCTTGTCGTACATTTCTTTGATGAACAAGAATTCGCGGGAGTAAACCACGGTCTCGGCCATCATGTAGCGCAGGCCGGTCTTACGAACGGTCTCGCAAATTTCCCGGCACTCTTCAATCGTCGTGGCCATTGGCACGGTACACATCACGTGCTTACCGGCCCGCAACGCCGCCAGCGACATCGGTGCGTGATCGGCGATCGGCGTGTTGATGTGCACGAAATCGACTTCGCGATCCTTCAGCACGTCTTGGTAGTTGGCGTAGCGTCGCTCGATGCCGAACGCGTCGCCGACCTGCTTCAGCTTGTCGGGATTGCGTTGGCAGAGGGCATGAACCGTCACTTGCGGATGAGCTTGATAGATCGGAATGAACTCGGCTCCGAAACCGAGACCGACCATGGCGACGCGAAGTTGTGAGGACATAGCAATCGGGTTGTTGGTGGGCGGGGTGCAGATGCAGGGCGAAGCCGCGCGCGACTGCGACCTTCTCGGAGTTTAGTCGCTGCCCGTCGGCGATCCATGAGTTTTTTAAGCCGTGGCTTGAGTTATTTTACCGACCACACGATCGCACGTCCTGCAAATCGTCGCTAATATTGGGGCAATCGCGCTACATCCTTATTGCAGGATTGAGAATCATGACCTTCGTCGCCCGACGCCCTCCCGCCGCCCCGCGAGATACCCGCTCGCGTCCGATGCGGCGTCGTCCCGTCGTCGCCCTGCTGGTCGAGACCTCGAACGCGTATGCCCGAGGTTTAGTTGAAGGGATCGTGGGCTACGTGCGGAAGCACGATGCGTGGTCGTTGTACCTGCCCGAGTTGCGTCGCGGCGAAGTGCCGACCGACTGGTCGACGCGTTGGAAAGGGGACGGCATCATTGCCCGGATCGAGAACGCCAAGACCGCCGAGGCGGTGGCCCGCACACGATTGCCGATCGTCGACGTCAGCGCGGCTCGGCTGTTACCGAATGTCCCCTGGGTCGAGACTGACGACGATGCCATCGTGCGCGCGGCGTTCGAGCATCTGCGCGAACGCGGCTTCCGCTCGTTCGCCTACTGCGGCGATCCGCGGTTCAACTGGTCGCGATGGCGCGAAGAACGCTTCGTGCAACTGGCGGCCGCCGGCGGTGCACGGTGCGACGTCTTTCGCACCAACGCGACCACGCGACGCGGCTCGTCGTGGACCGAGGAACACCGCCGCTTGTGCGATTGGGTTCGCGCGCTCGCTAAGCCGGTCGGCATTCTGGCCTGCTACGACATTCAAGCTCAGCGATTGCTCGATGCGTGCCGCGAAGCCGATGTAGCAGTGCCCGAGGCCGCCGCGGTGCTCGGCGTCGACGACGATCGTTTGTTGTGCGATCTCTGCACGCCGTCGCTTTCGAGCGTGCAGCCCGACACGTACCGCACCGGTTACCAAGCGGCGGAACTCCTCGACCGACAGTTACGAGGCGAGTCGGTAGACGCGGGCGGCTATCGCATTCCGCCGCGAGGCATCGCCGTCCGGCAATCGACAGATGTTTCGGCGATCAACGACCCGGCGATTGCCGAGGCGATTCGTTTTATTCGCGAACATGCCTGCGACGGCGTGAATGCAACGGACGTGTTTCGCCGGAGCGGCCTCTCACGGCGCGTCTTCGAAGCGCGCTTTCAAAAAACGGTCGGCCGCACGCCGCACGAAGAGATCTTGCGTATCAAGCTCGAACGGGTGCAGCGTCTGCTGACCGAAACCAGTCTCACGCTCACTGAAATCGCCGACCGCACGGCGTTTCTTCACGTCGAATATCTGAGCGTGGCATTCAAGCGCGTGGTCGGCGTCTCGCCGAGTCGCTATCGCGCCGAGCCGCATGGTGAACGTAAACCGGCGCTCATTGCGGCTACGACACATTGACCGCGGCCAGTTGCAACGCAACTTGCCGGCCAATGGCGCCGACGCCGATCACCGTGGCCGTTTCCCGAAGAATGCGGTCACGGGGAACGAGTTCTTTCTGCCGATCAAATCGGTTCGGCATGCGCGATGTCATCGGCGCGATTCTCCTGTCCCCAGAACGCCTCGAGCGGATCGTCGGGCGCGTCGTGGTCGCTTGGTTCCGGCGAGACCAGAATCAACGGCGCGGCGACTACGTTGGCCCGGTACGCCGCTTCCCAGGCCTGCCGATCGGCAGCCGCGAACGGCAGCGCGAAATCGACCAGCCGGGGGGATTACGATCGCGCCGCCGTTCGCGATTGCTCACAGTTTCGTCGGCACGACCTTCGTCCAAGGGCTGAAAGCGCCCATCGCGTGCTGCTGCACTTTGCGCTTCCAGATTTTATTGCCACAGAAGGCGAACAGCGTGTCCTTGTCGGGCCCGCCGAGCGCGACGCCAATCACGCGGCTACGATCGGGCACCGGCAAGATGACCTGTGTCGGTCCGTCATCGGCGCTGATTTGCACGCCGCTGCGCGTGGCGACGAACTGCCGGCCCTCGAGTGAATAGCAAACACTCTCGCCACCGGCATCGTCGTCCCAATCGGCAACGTGTAGATGGAAGAAGCGCTCTTTATTCGCCAGCGTGCCATCGGCGTTGATCTGGTAGCTATAAACCCATTTCGAGTGCCCCTCGACGACCGACAGCAGCCACTGATCGGGACGGTAGGCCATCCCGGTGGCGAATTTGATGCCACGATCGACGAGCGTCCTTTGGCCGTCCTTGATCAGCCACACCTCACCGGGTGCATTAGGTTTTTCGCCGTTGGTGGTGACATAAAGGCTGCCGTCGGGGCGCGCGACAATCGAGTGGCCGACGATCTGCTCCATCATCACGGTGCCTGTGCCCGGCGAATCGTAGCGCATCAGCTTGCCCGACTTTTCGGAGATCGTGAACAGCGTTCCGTCGACGCCGACCGTCAGGCAATGGGCCTGGGCGGCATCGTCCACAAAGACGCTCACGCTGCCGTCGAGGTTAATGCGGTGGATTTTGTTGTTCGATGTATCGGCAAAGAACACCTCGCCGCGCGCGTTGCATGCCGGTCCGCGCGTGCTCTTAAACCCGTCGGCCACGACTTTCCAATCCTCGTTGGGCAAGATGATTTCCTGGGCGCGCGGCGCACTGGGACCGGCCTTCACGCGCTCGGGCCAGCCGCGCCAAAGATACGCCATCGCCTCTTGCCAGTGCTCGGCATATCCGGCCACGTGCCGGCCGTCGATCGTGCGGAACTGGTAGTCATAACCTGAAAACTTCAGCGCCTTGTCCATTTCCTGGTCGAGCAGGAACCAGTCGCCGGCGCAATTCTCCATGTCGTGTGTTGCCGTGGTAAGGAAGGCGCGGATCGGCTTTGCCTCGAACTTGCGGACCATCGTCGGAAACTCGTGCCCGCCGCGGAACGCCACCCAACTGCCACTGGCCGCGTAGACACGACTGAACGCATCGGGCCGGTTCCACGCCGCCGTGAATGCCGCAATGCCGCCGCTCGACCCGCCGGCCATGCAGCGGTCGTTGCCGTCGGTCGAAAGATTCAGGCCGTATTGCTTGCCGACGAATGGCAGCAACTCTTCGACGAGGAACCGCACATTGTTGTCGCTGACGCCATCGTATTCGAAGTCGCGATTGCGCCGCGGCGCGGTCCCCTTCATCGGCGCGGTCAACTCGCCCGGACGCACGAACACGCCCACCGTCACCGGCATTTCCTTCGTCGCGATCGCGGTCTCCATGAGCGTTTTTTCGCGTGGGTTGAAGCCGTCGGTCTTCACGTACACGCACGCCGGTTGCTTTCCGTCGTACTGTGCGGGAATGAACACCGTCACATCGCGCTCGGTGCCTGGAAAGATCTTGCTGTCGGTGAATCGAAACTGCTTGATTTCGCCGGCGAGAATCTCCTCGGGCTTAATCACCGGGGGTTCGTACTTCGTGGTCTCGGCCTCCGCGACGGTCGCCTCAATGCCGCTGCCCGCCACGGGCTTGATCAACCACTGCAAGTGCGAGTCGGTCGCCTTGTAATTGAACAGACCGATTTTGGCGCCGGCGACTGCCTTGCCACCGTTATGATCCAGCCCCATCGTCGGCGCGTGCTTTGGCTTGATTCCGTAGCTGCCGTTGTCGTGTTTTACCAGCGCCCAACGCTGCCACGGTTTCCCGTCGTCTTTTTCGAGCACGACGAGCGTGCCCAATTTGCTGCCTCCGCGCGCTGCAGCCAAAGCGAGCGATGCTTCATGCAACGGCTTGATCGTAAAGTAGCCCGGCTCTTGCGCCACGATCGTCCATTTCTGATTTGCTGTCGCAGCAGGCTTGTTGATCGAGACGGCCGTGCCGTCGGCCGTGCCCGCGTCGACCGCTTCGAGCACGAAGTTCTGCGCACTGGCGGGCACAAGACGGTAAGCGCCCCAGTCTTCGGCGCCGACGCGGGCCGAGGCCGACAGGCCAATCGAAAGGACGATGAGCACGGGGATTTGGCTACGGAAGTTCATGAACGTCTAAGCCCTGGTATTCAACTTGATGGCGCATTGGTCGACTGACAGTTTAGCTGCAGCAAATGCGCGCGGAAACGGTGGCGAGCATCATGGTGCTGGTGGTGGAATTGCCATCCGTCAATCATTCCTCGTCCCGCGCCAGCGCATGCGCCTGGGTCGCGAGCTCCGCGGTGCCGGCTTACTTAACCGCAACGTCATCTCGGAGCGTGTCACTGGAATCGCCGCTGTCGACGTTTTGTCGTAGCGAACGCCAATTACGCACGTCGATTCGAGTCGGCGCGCAAGATGCAGCCGGTGTCAGGCTCGGTCCATCGGCGGTCGAAACGCGCTCAGTCATCGAGGAGCTTGATGCCATGGGTAAGAACGTCGCGACATTGTTGCTTGAACGGCTGATCGATTGGGGCGTCGATACCATCTTCAGCCTGCCAGGCGATGGCATCAACGGACTGTTCGAAGCCCTGCGCACGCATCAGGATCAGATCAAGTTCGTCCAAGTTCGCCACGAAGAGGCCGCCGCCTTTGCGGCATGCGGGTACGCCAAATACACCGGTCGACTTGGTGTGTGCATGGCCACTTCTGGTCCCGGTGGCATCCATCTGCTCAATGGACTGTACGACGCCAAGTGCGATGGTCAGCCGGTGCTGGCGATCACCGGCCACACGTTCCACGACATGATCGGCACGCAGTTCCAGCAGGATGTTGATCTCACGAAGTTGTACATGGATGTCGCGGTGTACAACGAGCGGATCACCGGTCCCAGCCATGTGCACAACGCGCTCGACGATGCGATTCGTTCCGCCTTAAGCCGACGCGGCGTCGCTCATCTGTGCATTCCGAAGGACGTGCAGACGTGGGACGGCAGCGAATCGCCGCGCTCGAAGATGAACGTCAAGGGACATAGCGGCAACCATGCCCCTGGCATGTCGCTTGTGCCCGAGGCCGACGAACTGCGCGCCGCCGCCGAAATCATCAACGCCGGCAAGAAAGTGGCGATCCTGGCGGGCCGCGGCGCGCTCGGCTGCCGCCAGCAGGTCGAGGGGCTGGCCGAGCGTGTCGGCGGACCGGTTGCGAAGGCGCTGTTGGGCAAGGCGGTGATCCCCGACGACAGTCCTTACACCACCGGCGGCCTGGGATTGCTGGGCACCGCCCCTTCACAGGACGCGATGCGCGCTTGCGACACCCTGCTGATCATCGGCAGCAGCTTCCCCTACGTCGAATTCCTGCCCAAGCCCGGCCAAGCGAAATGTGTGCAGATCGACCTCGACGGTTCACGGATCGGCCTGCGACACCCTGTCGATGTCGGGCTCGTCGGCGATTGCCGGCGTGTGCTCGAGGCGCTCTTGCCCATGATCGATCGCAAAGACGACCGATCGTTCCTCGAACACGCACAAAAAGAAATGAAAGAGTGGAACGGACTACTGCTCGAACGCGCCGGGCGCATGGAAACGCCGATGAAGCCGCAAGTGGTGACGCATGCGCTGAACAAGTTCTTGAAATCAGATGCAATCATCGCGACCGACTGCGGCACGGTCACCACCTGGGCGGCTCGGTACATCCGCATGCGCGACGAGATGATGTTCTCGGCCTCGGGCCTGTTGGCAACCATGGGTAATGGCTTGCCGTACGCGATTGCCGCGGCGGTGGCGTATCCCGGGCGCCAAGTGGTGGCGGTCGTCGGCGACGGCGGGTTGACCATGATGCTTGGCGAAATGGCCACGCTCGTCAAACACAAGCTTCCGGTGAAAGTGATCGTCATCAAGAACAACACGCTGGGACAGATCAAGTGGGAGCAGATCGTCATGGAAGGGAACCCGGAATTCGGCGTCGAGCTGCAGCCCATTGACTTCGCAATGTACGCCCGCGCTTGCGGGGCGGCAGGGTTCACGGTCGACGATCCGGCAAAGATCGAATCAACACTTGCCGAAGCGTTCGCCACGCCGGGCCCTGCATTGGTTGAAGCGGTCGTCGATCAGAACGAGCCGCCCATGCCCGGTCATGCCACGCTGGACCAGGCCTGGCAGTTTGCCAAAGCGCTGGTGCGCGGCGAAAAATACAGCAAATCGATCATCAAAACGGTCCTCGGCGAACGGGTGCGCGAGGTGATTTGATGCTCGCCCGGCCGACGACGGTCGTTCGGGCAACCCGCCGCAATTGCGTTACTCACGAACATTTGCCGCGTGCCGCCTACGGCGAATTCTCTCGCAACAACACTACCCGCGCGCGCGACCGAAAACGCCGATCAGCACTTCGCTATCGACGGGCTTCGTTAAGTGATCGTCGAAGCCGGCGTCCCGCGTTTTGCGGCGATCTTCTTCGTGACCCCAACCGGTTAAGGCAACGATCCGAATCGAGCTAGCCCAGGGCTTTTGTCGAATCGCGCGGCAAGCTTCGTAACCGTCCATGCGAGGCATTCCGATATCGAGCAGAATGACCTCCGGACGAAAAACCTCGGCGACTTCGAGGGCCGCCACGCCATCGTGCGCCGTGCGAATTTCATGGCCCATGACGCGCAGCATCATGGCAAGCGTCTTCGCGCCATCTTCGTTGTCGTCCACGACCAACACCCGCCGCGATGCAGCGGCCGGTCGAGCGCTCGGTTCGCTCTCGCTGCGCGGCACGCTTACTGATTGGCTGATCAGCGGCAATCGAACGATAAACTCGCTGCCCATGTTCAATCCGGCGCTGTGCGCTTCAATGGTCCCGCCATGCATCTCGACCAATCGCCTGGCAAGGGTCAATCCAACACCGAGTCCGCCTTGGTTGCGATGGAGATGTCGGTCGACTTGCGTGAAGAGGTTGAACACGCGCGGCAGCATTTCCTTGGAAATGCCGATTCCGGAGTCCTTTACGGAAATCGCGGCATCCGTCAGGCCGCCTTCAACGCGCAGCTCGATTCTGCCGCCTCGCTCCGTGTATTTTGCGGCGTTGTTCAGCAGATTCGAAAACACCTCGGCCAGACGAATCACGTCCGCATTCACCACCACCGGCTCGGCCGGCAGCGAGAGCGAAAGTTGATGTTGATCGCGTTCGATAAGCGGCAGGCTGGTTTCGACGGCGGCCCTGACCACCTGCGCCAAATCGACGATTTGCGTGCGCAGCTCGAGCTTGCCGGTCGTGATGCGCGAGACATCGAGCAGGTCGTCGACAAGTCGCGTCATCAAATGCACCTGCCGATCGATCACCTCGCGCGCCCACTGCAGCTCGGGGATTTCCGAGCCCTTGAGCAGCAGAATTTGTGCGGCATTGCGGATGGGGGCGAGTGGATTTCGCAGCTCGTGGGCGAGCATCGCCAAAAACTCGTCTTTTTGCCGATCCGCGTCGCGCAGTACCACTTCCGCCTCCTTGCGCGAAGTGATATCGATCAGCGTGCAGATCATCCGTACGGGTTGCTGATAGCTATCGTAGTAAGCGCGTCCACGGGCGGTCACCCAGCGCACGCAGCCATCGGGACGAACGACGCGAAAGTCAACGAAGAACGGCGTCTGGTCGACAACCGAAGTAGCGATCGCCTCGCGGATCGGGCCGCGATCGTCGGAGTGGACAAGATTGAAGAATCCCTCGCCAGTGCCGTCGAATTCGCCGGGCTTGAGCCCATAAATCGTATAGCATTCCGGCGACCAATGGATCGAATCTGATTGCAGGTTCCATTCCCACAGGCCGGTGCCGGAGGCCTCATTAGCCAGTCGCAGTCGCTCCTCGCTCTCGCCAAGCGCGGCGTGCGCTTGCAATAGCTCCGCGGTACGCTGGTCAACTCGCGATTCGAGTTCGTTGTTCAGCCGCAGCAGCTCCTCTTGAGCTTTGCGGCGTTCGCCGACCTCGGCGAGCAATCGGTCGTTCGCGATCGCGCATTCCCGTGTTTTTCGATACAATTCGGTGAATACGCTGACCTTGGATCGCAGGATGGTGGCGTTGATCGGCTTGTGCAGGTAATCGACGGCGCCGGTGCCATAGCCTTCCAAGACGTGTTGATCTTCGCTGTAGTATGCCGTGAGAAAAATGATGGGGATCACGGCAGTTTTTTGCCGCTGCTTGATCATCTGTGCGAGTTCGAAGCCGCTCATGCCAGGCATGTGAATGTCGAGAATGATCAGCGCGAAGTCTTCGCGCAGCAAAGCCAGCAGACATTCTTCGCCCGACTGGGCGCGCACCATGCGGTAGCTCGGATCGTTGAGCACGGTCTCCAGAACCGTGAGATTGCTGGGCTCGTCATCGACAATCAGGATGTTGACCTGATCGGTCGCGCGCAAGCTGTCGATGGCAGTCGTCGACTCGGAAACACTCCGCGCCGCCGACTTTGAGATAAACTCTGTCTTGGTCGTCATCGGTCGAATCGCATCCTTAACGAGACTACCTGAATAACCAAACACGCATTAGCGACAGCAATTGATCGCTGTTGACGGGCTTCGCGATATAGTCCGACGCCCCGGCTTCGAGACACTTCTCGCGGTCGCCCTTCATGGCCTTGGCCGTAATCGCGAGGATCGGCAAGTTTCGGAACTGCCGATCTTTGCGAATCTCTGCGATGGTCTGATATCCGTCCATTTCCGGCATCATGATATCCATGAGCACAATGCTCAGATCGGGGGTTGCTTGAATCAGCTCGATCGCCTGTCGTCCGTTGGTGGCGCTGATCACTTCCATCTCGCGGCTCTCCAGCAGCGATGTGAGTGCAAAGATATTGCGGGCGTCGTCGTCGACCACCAGCACCTTGCGCCCGCACAGCACCTCGTTCGATTCGTGCAGGCGCTCGAGCATCTTTTGTTTTTCGAGCGGCAGGTCGGCCACCACCCGATGCAGAAACAGCGCCGTTTCGTCGAGCAGCCGCTCGGGCGACTGCACATCCTTGAGCACGATGCTCTTGGCCATCAATTTGAGCCGAGCTTCTTCATCGAAGCTCAGCTCTTTGCCGGTGAATACGACGATCGGCAAAGTATGTAGTTCGGGAACGCTTTGAATCTTCTCGAGCAGTTCGAAGCCGGTCATATCGGGCAGCCGCAGATCGAGCACCGCGCAGTCGAACGGTTTTTCGAGCAGGGCGTCGAGCGCCTCGGCCCCGGTGCCGACCGCCGTCATCTCGATGTCCTTGTGATCGAGCAGCGCGACGATCGATTCGCGCTCGATGTCGTTATCTTCAACCACTAGCAACCGCTTGGTACGGTCCGAGGTATAGTCCTTGAGCCGGTCGAACGCCGCTTCCATACCAGCGGTTGTTGAACTCTTGGTGAGCAAGGCAAACGCCCCGCGCGCCAAGACCGATTGATGCTCTTCGTCGAGCGTGATGATCTGCACCGGAATATGGCGGGTGCTGGAATCCGATTTCAGATTGTTGAGCACCGTCCAACCCAGCATGTCGGGCAGGTAGATGTCGAGCGTGATGGCGGTGGGCCGGTACTGGCGCGCGAGCGTGAGGCCCATGTCGCCGCGCATGGCCACCAATGCTTTGAAACCTTTGTCGCGCGCCAACCCGAGTAGAATTCGCGCTTGGTGCGGATCGTCCTCGATGATCAGCACCACCGGCTCGCCATCGACAATGTTCTCGCGGTCATCGGGGATTTGCTCCTCACGAGCGACCGAGAGCACACGGATCGCGTGGGCCTTGCCCGACTCTTCGCGCTCGCGTTGGGCCGATGAAGTGATCGCGACCGACGGACCCGCGTAGATCAGCGGCAAGTACAAGGTAAACGTGCTGCCTTGACCCGGCGTGCTGGTCAGTCGAATTTCACCGCCGAGCAGCGAGGCGAGTTCGCGGCTGATGGCCAAACCAAGGCCGGTGCCGCCGTATTTGCGCGACGTGCCGGCATCGGCTTGCTGAAACGCCTCGAAGATCAGACGCTGTTTTTCGGGAGCCACGCCGATGCCGGTATCCTCGACCGAAAAGGCAACCACCTGGTCGGTCTTGCTCAGCACGGGGTGATCAGACGACCAACCCGCCGTCGCGAAGCCGACGCGCACATCAACGTGTCCTTGGGCAGTGAACTTCACCGCATTCGAGAGCAGGTTTTTGAGAATCTGCTGCAACCGCTTCGAGTCGCTGATCATGGCGCGAGGCAGATCGGCGTTGAACGCGATGTTGAACGGCAGGTTCTTGCTCTCGGCGACGTGGCGGAAGTTGCGATCGATCGTATCGCGCAGGCCCAGGAACGAGATCTCTTCGGCGTCGACCGTCACGGTGCCCGATTCGATCTTTGACAGATCGAGGATATCGTTGATCAGGTTCAGCAGGTCCGACCCCGAAGAGTGCACGTTGCGGGCAAAGTCGATTTGCTTCGGCTGCAAGTTGCCGGGGACATTGTCGGCCAACTGCTGGCTGAGAATCAGAATCGAGTTCAGCGGCGTGCGCAACTCGTGCGACATGTTCGCAAGGAACTCCGACTTGTACTTCGAAGTCAGCGCCAATTCGGCCGCTTTTTCTTCGAGCGCGCGGTGGGCCTGTTCGACTTCTGTATTCTTACGTTCCACTTCCGCGTTCTGCTCGGCCAGCAGCCGCGCCTTCGAAGCGAGCTCCTCGTTGGTCTGCTGCAGCTCGGATTGCCGCGATTGCAATTCGACGGTCAACTGCTGCGACTGTTCGAGCAAGCCTTCGGTGCGCATCGTGGTCTCAATTGTGTTGAGCACGACGCCGATGCTCTGCGTCACCTGTTCCAAAAAGATCAGGTTCGTCGGCGTGAATGGCGCCAGCGAACCCAGCTCGATCACCGCCTTGATTTCGCCTTCGAACAACAACGGGAGCACGACGATGCTTGCCGGCGGCGCCTCGCCCAGGCTGGAGCCGATGCGCATATAGTCGGGCGGGATGTCGTTGAGCAGAATGCGCTGCTTTTCGACCGCGCACTGGCCAACGAGCCCTTCGCCGATGCCGATCCGCGTCGGCTGGTCGGCGCGCTGCGCGTAGCTGGATAGCAATTGGAGGTAGGGTGCATTGTTCTCGACACCGGTCATCTGATAGATCGTGCCGTGCTGCGCCTGCACGAGCGGCACCAAGTCGGCCAGCAGCATTTTGGCCACGGTCACCAGGTCGCGCTGGCCTTGCAGCATGCTGGTGAAGCGCGCGACATTCGTCTTCAGCCAGTCCTGCTCCTTGTTGCGCTCGGTTGTTTCGCGCAGGTTGGCGATCATGGTGTTGATGTTGTCTTTGAGCTCGGCCACTTCGCCGCGGGCGCTGACCTGAATCGAGCGCGTGAGGTCGCCCTTGGTGACGGCGGTGGCTACCTCGGCAATCGCGCGGACTTGAGTGGTGAGGTTGCCGGCCAGCAGGTTGACGTTATCGGTCAGGTCGCGCCACGAACCGGCGGCGCCAGGCACGTTGGCCTGCCCGCCCAAACGTCCTTCGACGCCAACCTCGCGGGCCACGCTAATGACCTGCTCGGAGAACGTCTTGAGCGTGTCGGTCATGTTGTTGATCGTATCGCCAAGGGCTGCAATTTCGCCCTTGGCCTGCACGGTCAGCTTCTGCCGCAGGTTGCCGTCGGCCACGGCGGTCACCACCTTCACGATGCCGCGCACCTGGTCCGTAAGGTTCGAGGCCATGAAGTTCACGTTGTCGGTCAGATCCTTCCAAGTGCCCGCCACGCCGGGCACCTGGGCCTGGCCACCGAGCTTGCCTTCGGTGCCGACCTCGCGGGCCACGCGGGTCACTTCACTGGCAAAGGCATTGAGCTGATCGACCATCGTGTTGATCGTGTTCTTCAGGTCGAGGATTTCGCCCTTCACGTCCACCGTGATCTTGCGGTTCAGGTCGCCGCGCGCCACGGCCGTCGTCACCTCCGCGATGTTGTGCACCTGCGAGGTGAGGTTCGCGCCCATCGTGTTCACG
>DASZPI010000439.1:0-7128 GCA_035550355.1 Pirellulales bacterium | reverse complement strand
CGACGAGGCGCTGGTCGTTGCCGGGGGCGCGAAGTTTCCCGATCAGCGTCCTTGGGAAGGGGGCACGAAGCAGTGGTACGACTCGATCTGGCGGCTTGACGATCCCGGCGGACAGTGGCGAATCGTGGGGCAGTTGCCGCGACCGACCGCTTATGGCCTGTCGGCCGTCTCGCCGGCGGGTTGCATGTACCTCGGCGGGGGCGATGCAACGTCGCACTTTCGCGATGCGTATTGGGTTTTTTTGCGCGGCGGAGCGGTCGAGTTCGAGCCGCTACCCCCGCTGCCGCAGGCGTGCGCGTTCGCTAGCGGCGCGGTGGCGGGCAAGATGCTGTACGTGGCCGGCGGCATCGAGCGTCCCGATGCGAGCGCATGCTTGCGAACCTTGTGGGCGCTCGATCTCAGCAATCCCGATCATTGGCAAGTGCTCGAGGCTTGTCCTGGCCCCGAGCGGATGCTGGCCGTCGCCGGCGCCGTGGACGACGATTTTTATCTGTTCAGCGGCGCGCGCCTGCACGCCAGCGCCCAGGGGCCGCCGACGCGCGAGTACTTGCGCGACGCGTGGCGGTACCGGCCCGGAAGCGGCTGGAAGAAGTTGGCCGATCTGCCGCGTGCCGCAGTCGCGGCACCCTCGCCGGCGGCGCGGTGGAGCGAAGGGAAGTTGGCGATTCTCTCGGGCGATGACGGCAAGCACGTCGGCTTCAAGCCCGAGGCACAGCATCCCGGGTTTCCACGCGATGCCTTGATCTACGACGTCGCGGCAAATCGTTGGTCGTCGGGCGGCAAGGTGCCGTTCTCGCGCGCTACGGCGCCGACGACGCTCTGGCGCAACGAGTTCGTGATTCCCAGCGGCGAAGAGCGGCCGGGCTATCGTTCGCCCAAGGTCTGGGCGCTGGATTTGCCGTAGTGGTAGGGTCCGTGAAACGGGCCTGGAACTTGCCAACCACGATTCGCGGAAAGGCACGTTGCACGTGCCCTACGAAGGTGGCCGCCCTTCGATCGCCGTCAGGCATTCATCCAGGCAGTCGGCCAAAAAGTCGGCGTCGTCGCGGGTGATGCACATCGGCGGCTTCAGGCGGATCACGTTGCCGTACAGGCCACCCTTGCCCAGCAGCAGGCCGCGCTCGCGGCTCAGCTCCAGCAGCTCGGCCGTCTCGGTATTCGCAGGTTCTTTCGATTTGCGATTGCGCACCAGCTCGATGCCGAGCATCAGCCCCATACCGCGCACCTCGCCGATCAGCGGGTGGCGCTGCTGCAACTCGAGTAGGCGCTGCTTCAGGTGGCCGCCGACCACGTGGGCATTCTGCTGGATGTTGTCGCGGTCGATCACTTCGAGCGTCGCCAGCCCCTGGGTCATCGACACGGGGTTGCCGCCAAACGTGTTGAAGTGGATGCGGTTCTTCATCACCTTGGCGATCTCGGGGCGCGTGGTCATGGCGCCCAGCGGCACGCCGTTGCCAATGCCCTTGGCCATGGTCACCAGGTCGGGCTCGACGCCGTAGTTCTCGAAGCCCCAGAACTTGGTCCCCGTGCGGCCGAAGCCGGTCTGCACTTCGTCGGCAATGCACAGGCCGCCGTGGGTGCGCACGATGTCGTAGATGATCTGGAAGTATTCGGGGGGCGGCGTCACCGCGCCGCCGACGCCTTGGATCGGCTCGCCGATGAAGCAGGCTACTTCGCCGCTGGTCTCGTAGCGGATCAGCTCCTCGGTATCCTTGGCGCACTTGATGCCGCAACTGGGATACTCGAGCCCGTATGGGCAGCGGTAGCAGTAGCCCGGCATCGCGTTCTTCACGTTCAGCGACGGGCTGCTCTTGAACTTCCACGGGGCATGCGCGGTCAGCGACATGGTGGCCTGCGTGCCGCCGTGGTAGCCGTTGCGGATGCTGATCACATCGCTATTGCCGGTGTATTCGCGGCACGACAGGACCGCAAGCTCGTTGGCTTCGCTTCCCGAGTTGGTGAAGTACGACACGCTCAGGCCGCTGTCTTTGGGCATGTGCTCGGCCAACAGCTTGCCGAACTGGCCGATCGTCGGGTGCATGTAGATCGTGGTGGTGTGTTGCAGCTTGCCGACCTGCTCGCGCACGCGCTCCACCACGTACGGATGGCAGTGCCCTACGCTCACCGTGACGATTCCGGCGAAGGCGTCGAGGTACTGCTTGCCGGTTTCATCCCACAGGTATTGCATGTGCCCTTCCACCACCAGCAGCGGATCGCGGTAGTAGGTGATCAGCCCCGGCGTCAGGTACTGCTGTCGCAGGGCGAGCACTTCGCTCTTCGGCGGGCCGTCGTACACGGCGGGCTGATGATCGGTTTCGGGCACCTGGGCCGCGGGACGAGCCGATGAGCCTTGAACTGCCATGGGCGAGAATCTCCGTGAGGTCGCGCTGTCGTCGGGCATTCTAGCGGTGGTTGACAGCGACGCCTACACTGGCGGTGCAATGTCTAATGACGAATGTCTAGAGAATGACGAAGCTCGAATGTCCAAATGAGCAAACAATCATTCGTCATTCGTGCTTCGTCATTCGTTCGACATTAGACATTCGTCCTTAGGTATTCTGTGTTCGGCTCGGTCGATGAACAACGGTCCGACAAAATACTGTGTGCTCGGCGCCGGCTCGTCAGGCCTGACAGTGGCCAAGAACCTGAAAGAGCAGGGGCTCGCGTTCGATGTGCTCGAGCGCGAGGACGAGGTTGGCGGCAACTGGTATTACGGCCGCCCCGCGAGCAGCGTCTACGCCTCGACGCACATGATCAGCTCGAAGCGGCTGACCGAGTACACCGACTTTCCGATGCCCGCCGACTATCCGCCGTACCCGCACCACGCCCAGGTATGGGAGTATCTGCGATCGTACGCCCGCGCGTTCGGCCTGTACGAACACATTCAGTTTCGTACCTCGGTCGAGCGTGTGTGGCCTGCGGACGGGCACTGGAAAGTGCGCTTGGCCAGCGGCGAAGAGCGCGTCTACCGCGGCGTGGCGATCGCCAACGGACATAATTGGGACCCGCGCTGGCCGAACCTGCCGGGGCGTTTCGACGGCACGGTGCTGCACTCGTCGCAGTACAAAACGCCCGACGTGCTCAGCGGCCAGCGGGTGCTCGTGGTGGGCGGCGGGAACTCGGGCTGCGATATCGCCGTCGAGAGCGCCCTGCACGCGGCACGCACCGTTCACAGCCTGCGCCGCGGGTACCATTACGTGCCGAAGTTTCTGCTCGGGAAGCCCGCCGATCTGTGCGGCGAGCGTCTGCTGCGGTGGCGACTTCCGCTGTGGCTGCGCCGGCGCGTGAGCGGCGCGGTGGTGCGGCTGGCGGCCGGTCGTCCCGAGCAATACGGCTTGCCGAAGCCCGATCACCGGCTGTACGAAACGCATCCGATCATCAACACCCAGTTGCCGTACTTTGTGGGCCATGGACGGATCGCGGTGAAGCCCGACATCGCCGAGTTGGCGGGCGACCGTGTGCGGTTTGCCGACGGCAGCGTCGAGCCGATCGACCTGATCATCTACGCCACCGGGTTCAACATCACGCTGCCGTTCATCGATCGCGACGAACTGAATTGGCGCAACGGCCGCCCCGAGCTGTTCATGAACGTGTTTCATCCGCGGCACGACCGGCTGTGCGTGGCCGGGTTGATCCAGCCCGACAGCGGCCAATTTGGCCTGGTCGATTACCAAGGGCAGTTGATCGCGCGGTTCTGGCGGGCGCTCGACGACGAACCCGCGACGGCCGGTCGGCGGCCAGCCGCCGAGCGGTTCCGCAAGCTGAAGTCGCATCCGCGCGGCGATCACGGACACGGCATCCGCTATATGCCCACGGCGCGGCATCTGCTCGAAGTCGAGCACTTCAGCTATCGGCAACGCTTGCAGAAACTGATCGCGCAGTTTCGCTGATCGTCAATCTCGCCGCGACCTGCGAGCCTTGCGCGCGCGAAACTTTGTGGTTCAGGCAAGCCTGACCCAGCGCCCTAAGAAAGGGGGATTCACGTTACAGGTTGCGCCGATGGTACATGCCATCCAGGCGGCACGTCATAACCGGATTTGCTAGCAAACACGAGGAAGCAGGCATGGGGCGCCTTATCAGCATATCGCTCGCGCTCGCTCTACTTTCACGCGCGCCGTCGGCGATGGGTCAAACCGGATCGTTGTCGCCGGCATTTGCCGACGACGATTCGAGCGTCGTGCAGGCGGGTGCTTTCGCGTGCCGGCAATGCGGCGCGCGGCCCGGTTGTTGCCGCTGCCCGTGCATGCCGCGGGTGTACGGTCCCTGCCAGGCCATGCCGCGAGCGCCGGCGGCGCCGGCCAAGCCCGAGCCGTCGCCGTCGGAAACAAGTCCCGAGGCGCCAACACAACCCCAGGCCGAGCCCGAGCGCCCGAACGTGTTCGATGAAGCGCAGAACGCGCGTCCCAACTCGAATCAATTAGCCAGCTCGATGGCGGCCGCCCGCGGCGCTCAGTCGGATGCGCCATTCATGATCGGCGATGCCTTCGGTAGTGGCGGCACGACCACCACGGTGCTCGGGCCGGTGATCGACCACGCGATCATCACCAGCCTAGCTTCGGACCCGAACCATTCGAGCGTGCTTGCTTCGTACAGCGGCGCGCCGGGCAACTACTTTCTGAATGGAGCGTTCTACACCTACGACTCGGGCACGCAGCACGTGCAAACCTTCCCGACGACGGGCCCCGTGAGCACGACGCTCGTGCCGTTGCCCAACGCCAATTCGGCCGTGTACTCGGGGCTGACGCACGCGGTGGCCTTTACGGGTTCAAACAACATGGTCGCCGTGGCGAACCAGCCGGGCGTATTCACCGCCACGCAAAACGGCCAGACGGTGATCGTGCCGGCATACTTTCCGGGGCAGTCGAACGGCACGGCGGTCTACAACATCCAGGAACAGTTCTCGGTGAACGTGCCGCCGCCGGCCGCGGTGACCGGCCTGGTAAAGATCAGCGAAAACACCAGCCCCATGCCGCGCGACCGCATCTTTTTCAACTACAGCTTGTTCCAGAACGTGCCGTTCACGCCGACGATCTCGAACGTCAACCGTTACACGCCCGGGTTCGAGAAGACCTTCTTCGACCGCTGGGCGTCGTTCGAAATGCGGTTTCCGTTCGCCACGTCGATCGACAGCTCGAACGTGCTCGTCAACGGCATTACGAACACGGCCACGCAGTTCGGCGACATGAGCGCGGTCGCCAAGGTGCTGCTGATCCGCAATCGCAATTTCGCGCTGTCGACCGGCATGCAAGTGGTGATGCCGACCGCGCAAGGCACGAACGCCTACTTTGCCGACGGCACCCCCGTGGCGCGGGTGACGAATGCCTCGGTGCACCTGGCGCCATTTTTCGGTGCGTTGTACACGCCGAACGATCGCCTGTTCGCGCAGGGCTTCTTGCAGTGCGATGTCGATGCCAACGGCAATCCGGTGTACATCAACGATATGCAAACCGGGCTCGTGCGTGCCGGCACGGTGAACTCGCAGACGCTGATGTTCGTCGACTTGGGCGCGGGCTATTGGATTTTGCGCCGCAACTACGGAGGGCTGACCGGCATCGCCCCCACGATCGAAGTGCACAACAACACCGCCGTTTCAAATCCCGCCGGCACCACGCTCGGCAACGTCACCGTGCAGAACTCGGCCATCGGCTACCAACAGGTCAACATGGTGTTCGGCAGCACGTTTCAGTTCGGACCGATGTCGACGCTCACCGTCGGCTACACGGCGCCGTTCCACTGCAACGGTGTCCGGCCGTACGACGGCGAGCTGCGCGTGTTCGTGAACCGTCGGTTCGGTCCGCAGAACCGGCTGACGCGGGCGCAGTTCTAGTAGCTCGCCCGTTTCTCGTCCATCGACGGCGAACCGTTCGTCGCCCCCCCGGGGCGAGAATTGACTACGAAACCCACGCCGGTTCCCAGCCCTGGCGATACGGCTTGGTGAGCAGTTGGTTGGCTGCCGCCGAGTTCGTAATTCGCAGCGCCTTCGGGTCCCACGCCAGCGTCTCTTGCGGCGTGCGGATGGCGATCGTGCCCAGCAGCACCGCCTCGGTCAGCGGGCCCGAGTAGCCGAAGTTCGACGTCGCTTTTCCTTCGCCGCGGCAGGCATCGGCCCAGCTCACGTAGTGATCGACATTGCCGACGTCGGGCATTTTCACGTCGGCAAACTTGTTGGTCGGCACCAAGCGCGGCATCGCGACGTGCGTGATGATCAACGATCCCTTTTCGCCCTTGAGCACCGAGCCGGCCTTGGGCAGTTCGATGTCGGTGCTGAGGCCGAGTGCTTCGTGCGAGGGCTTATGGCCGTCGCCGTCGTACCACGTAACGCGAATCGGTCCGCTGGTGTAACGGGTGCCGGGGAACTCGTACGATACGGTGGACGAATCGTTCCACACTTCGCGATTCATCGGCGGCGCCTCGGCGCGCACCGTGGTTGGCGCGGTCAGCTCCAGGGCCATGAACACGGGGTCCAGAATGTGACAGGCGAAGTCGCCGAGTTGTCCGGTGCCAAAGTCCTGCCAGGCACGCCAGTTGAACGGATGATAGATCTTCGTCTTGTACGGCCGTTCGGGCGCCGCGCCTAGCCACTCGTCCCAATGCACGCCGGCCGGCACGGGGTCGCTGCCCGCGGGGCGATCTTTTTCGAGCAGCCAGCGCATGTTGCCGCTTTGCCAGGAGTGAACTTCGCTGACCTTGCCAATCACCCCCTCGTGCACCAGCGCCACCGAGGTGCGATACGCGACGTGCGATTGGATCTGGTTGCCCATCTGCGTCACAAGCTTTCCCTGCTCGGCGGCCAGGCGCATCTGCCGGGCTTCGAACACTGTGTGGGTCAGCGGCTTCTGGCAGAACACGTGCTTGCCGCGGGCCATGGCGGCCAGCGATATCGGCGCGTGCATGTGATCGGGGGTCGAGACGATCACGGCGTCGAGTTCTTTCACTTCGTCCAGCAAGCGGCGCCAATCGGTGAACCGTGCCGCCTTGGGGAACTTCTCGACAGCTTTGCCCAGGTGCTCGGGTCCTTCGTCGATATTGCACAACGCCACGATGTCGACATTCGGACTGGCGGCGACGCCGTTCAGGTCGGACCAGCCTTTGCCGCCGGTGCCGACGCTGGCCACGCGCAGCCGCGTC
>DASZPI010000438.1:0-3761 GCA_035550355.1 Pirellulales bacterium | reverse complement strand
CGAACCCCGCGGCGGCCGCCTCACGCGAGACCACCGTCGGCGGCAGTTGGCAGTGATCGCCGGCCAGCACCAGACGCTTGGCGCGCATCGCCGGCAGCCAGCAGCCCGGTTCGGTGCTCTGGCAAGCCTCGTCGATCACCGCCAGGTCGAACGATCGGTCGGCCAGCACGTCGGGGTCCAGTCCCGTAGTCGTCGCGCACAGCACCTCGGCCGAATCGAGCAAGTGATCGACCACCGCCTGCTCGATCCGCCGCGCATCGGCCAGCAACTGCCGCGCTTCCTGGCGGGTCTCGTGGCGTGCGCCGGGCTGCGGTTTAGCCCGCGTGTAGCGACCGGCCTGGCGAAACAGCGCCCTGGCGTCTTTCACCAGCTTGCGCGCCACGCGCACGTCGGGGTGCTCGTCGACCAGCAGATCGAGCGTATGCGCCCGCAGCGCCGGCAGCACGCGCGCCGGGTGCCCCAGCCGCACGGCGCGGACCCGCCGGTCGAGCAACTTTTCCAGCAGGTTGTCGACCGCCAGGTTGCTTGGCGCGCAGGCCAGCACACGCTCGCCGCGACCCACAGCCAGCCGAATCAGCTCGGCCACGGTGGTCGTCTTTCCGGTCCCCGGCGGTCCCTGGACCAGGGCCACATCCTCGGCCGCCAGCGCCAACGCAATCGCGCCACGCTGCACGTCATTCATTGCCGGGTCGACCACCTCGCTGGCGATTTCGCGCGTCCAGAATTTGGGCGCTCGCCGTCCCAGCAGCACCTCGCGCAGCTCGAACAGTCGGCCTCGTTCCGTACGCTCGAGGGTCTTGAGCGCCGCGCGTTGACGCTGAAGGGCGATCTCGTCGGCCGACAGGTCCACACGCCAGGCCTCGACCTCGTCCCAGGCGTCGTCGCTTGCCGGCAGCGCAATTTGCAGGGTGCGATCGTCGCGCTGGACCACGACCCCGCGGTAGCCGCGCGCTTTCGGGTCGTTCAACGGCGACAACACGATCGGCGTCCCCGAGCCCAGGCGATGCCACGGCAAGGCCAACGTGCGGTTGCGCTTGGCGAGCGTCACCAACGTGCGACCACCCAAGCCTGCGTCTTCGTCGATGATCGCCAGATCGACGAGGCTGTTGCCGGTGCGCTCGGCCGCGGCGGGCGATAATCGCCGCCCCTGCTCCAGGGCGCGCTGCGCTTCGGCGGCCGACTCTTGCTCGAGCAGCGACAACAGATGCGAAAAATGACTCGGTGCAGCCATATCACTCTCATCGTACAAGGTGATACAAAAGCGGAAAGCCGAAAGCTTAAGGTGGGGTATCCGACGCTCGTCGGCTTTCGGCTTTCCGCTTTCCGCTTTAGGAGCCCAGCTGATGCTCGTCGAGAATCGTGCGTTTCTGGTCACCGGCGGCGCCTCGGGGCTGGGGGCTGCCGTGGTCCGCCGACTGGTCGAATCGGGCGCCCGGGTCATGATCGCCGATCTCGACCCGGTGCGCGCCGCGGCGCTGGCCAGCGACATGGGCTCGGCCGTGCGCTCGATGCCGACCGATGTCACGCGCGAGGACGACGTGTCGCGCGCCATCGCCGACGCCCAGGCCGCTTGGGGCGAACTGCACGGCGCGGTGCATTGTGCGGGGATCGCGGCGGCGGCGCGCACCTTGGGCAAGGATGGTCCGCATCCGCTCGAGCTGTTCCAACGCGTGATCCAAATCAACCTGGTCGGCACGTTCAACGTCGTGCGCCTGGCCGCGGCGGCCATCGCCCAAGCCCCGGCCGACGAAGACGGCCAACGCGGCGCGATCGTGCTGACGGCCAGTATCGCGGCGTTCGATGGCCAGATTGGGCAAGCTGCTTACGCCGCCTCGAAGGGTGGCATCGCCTCGATGACTCTGCCGCTGGCGCGTGATCTGGCACGTCACGGAATTCGCGTGGTCACCATCGCTCCGGGCATTTTCGACACGCCGTTGATGGCCGCCATGCCCGAGGAAGTGCGCCAGTCGCTGGTCGCGCAGGTGCCGCTGCCGGCACGTCTGGGCCGTCCCGATGAGTTTGCCGCGCTCGTGCAGCACGCGCTCGAGAACCCGATGCTCAACGGCGAGGTGATCCGCCTCGACGGCGCGGCACGGATGGCGCCGAAGTGAGCGCAGCGGCGATCGAAGGCGAAGTTTTTCGAGCTGCCCTTGACATGCAACCAAATGGTTGCATAATTGACCGATGAACGACGACCTCGACGACGTGTTCAAGGCACTGGCCGATGCGAGCCGCCGCAGGCTGCTCGATCGGCTGCGGGCCGAGAACGGCCAGACCCTCGCACAGTTGTGCGCGGGACTCGACATGTCGCGGCAGGCCGTCAGCAAGCATCTCGCGATCCTCGAACAAGCGAATTTGGTGGCGGTGGTTTGGCAAGGCCGCGAGAAGCTGCACTACCTGAACCCGGTGCCGATCCACGCGATCGGCGAGCGCTGGATCAGCAAATTCGAGCGCGGCCGGGTGCGGGCCTTGGCCGAGCTCAAGAAAACACTCGAAGGAGCCTCCGATGACTAGCTCGCGATTCGTTTATGTCACGTACATTCGCACCACGCCCGAGAAGTTGTGGCAGGCGCTCGTCGAACCTGAGTTCACGCGGCAGTACTGGGTCGAATGCTGGCAAGACTGCCAATGGAAGGTCGGCTCATCGTGGAAGCTGATGATTCCCGACGGCCGCGTCGCCGACAGCGGCAAGGTGGTTGAGATCGACCCGCCGAAGCGCCTGGTGCTTTCGTGGCGCAACGAATTCCGGCCCGAGCTGCACGAAGAAGGCTACTCGCGCGCCACGTTCGAGATCGAGCAGCTCAAGGAATCGGTCAAGTTGACCGTGACGCACGAGATCGATCGTCCTGGCTCAAAGTTGATCGGCGCCGTCTCGAACGGCTGGCCCATGATCCTGGCGAGCCTGAAGAGCTTGCTCGAAACCGGGTCGTCGTTGGTGGAGACCCGGGAGTGGAACTTTCGACAATGCGCGACCGAGAAAGCCGCCCAAGGCTAATCATCGCCCGGCGAGCATCGCCGCGTAGGCCCGGGCTTGCGCGGCGATGTCGACGCCGACCTCGTGCTCGAGCGCCGCGCGCAGCCGCGCCGTGATCGGGCCCAGGCCACCCTCGCCAATCCGCTTGCCATCGAACGAGCGGGCATGCACGACGCCGATGCTCGTCGAGGTCAGAAAGATTTCGTCGGCTTCGGTCGCGTCGTCGGGGGTGAGGTTCGTTTCGCGCACGGGGATGTGCTCGCGCACGGCCAACTCGAACACCACGCCGCGCGTGATTCCCGGCAGCAGGTTCCGCGGTTCCGGCGACAGAACCTGCCCAGCGCGCACCAGGAACACGTTGGCGCTGGTGCCTTCGGTCAGGTAACCGTCGGGATCGACGAGCACGGCCAACGAGCCGGGGGCGATCCGCGCCGCCTCGAGGTTCGCGAGCTGATAGTGCAGCCGGCTGCGCGTCTTGATCGAGCTGTCGAGCAGCGTGCCGGGAATGGCGCGCTGCGCTGGCAGCACCAAATCGAGCCCCTGCTCGTAGGCCCGCTCGAGCGCTGCCAGCTTGCGCGTCAACGGAAAACAGCTCACCACGACCGTCGGCCGCTGTTGATCGTGCCGGAAGGCGTCGCCGAACCCGCTGGCCGGTCCGCGCGAGACGCTGTGAATGATGTTCCAATCGACGATGTCCAACTCGGTGGCGATGTTGCGCACGAGCGTTTCTTCGGTCACGCGCTCCAGTTCGTGCGCTGCCATGCCCGGCTGAATGTGCAACACCGCC
>DASZPI010000437.1:0-5339 GCA_035550355.1 Pirellulales bacterium | reverse complement strand
CGACGGCGGCCTCGAGGGCCTCGTCGGTGATCTGCACCCGGTGGTGGGCCTCGTAGCGGTCGCGCAGACCCTTGAGGATTTCGATCGTTTCGCTCTTGGTCGAAGGCTCGACCATGATCAACTGGAACCGGCGATCGAGCGCCGAGTCTTTCTCGATGTACTTGCGGTACTCGTCGAGCGTCGTGGCGCCGATGCACTGGATCTCGCCACGCGCCAGGGCGGGCTTCAAGACGTTCGAGGCGTCGATGGCCCCTTCGGCGCCGCCGGCGCCGACCAGCGTGTGCAGCTCGTCAATAAACAGAATCGTGTTCTTGGCGCGGCGCACCTCGTTCATCACCGCCTTGATGCGCTCTTCGAACTGGCCGCGGTACTTGGTGCCGGCGACCATCATCGCCAGGTCGAGCACCACGATCCGCCGATCGGCCAGCAGCTCGGGCACGTCGCCATCGACCACGCGCTGCGCAAAGCCTTCGACGATCGCGGTCTTGCCCACGCCCGCTTCGCCCAACAGCACGGGGTTGTTCTTCGTGCGGCGGCAGAGAATCTGGATCGCGCGCTCGATTTCCTTTTCGCGGCCAATCACGGGGTCGAGCTTCCCTTGGCGGGCCAGCTCCGTAAGGTCGCGGCCGAAACTGTCGAGTGCCGGAGTCTTGCTCTTGGCGCTCTTGCCTTCGCCGCTGGAGGCGCCGCCTCCGCCACCGCCGCCGGCCGGGTTGCGTTCGCCCCCTTCGCTCCCCTCGATGCCGTGTCCCAGCAGGTTGAGCACTTCCTCGCGGACTTCTTCGAGCTTCAGGCCGAGGTTCATCAGCACTTGGGCCGCCACGCCTTCCTGCTCGCGCAGCAGGCCGAGCAGGATATGCTCGGTGCCGACGTAGTTATGGTTGAGGTTGCGGGCCTCTTCCATCGAGTACTCGATGACCTTCTTGGCGCGCGGGGTCTGCGGCAGCTTGCCCATCGTGACCATGTCGGGCCCCGACTGGACAAGCTTTTCGACCTCGAGGCGAATCTTGCGCAGATCGACGTCGAGGTTCTTCAGCACGTTGGCCGCAACGCCGCTGCCTTCCTTGATCAGCCCCAGCAGCACGTGCTCGGTGCCGATGTATTCGTGGTTAAATCGCTGCGCCTCTTGGTTCGCTAGTTGCATCACCTTGCGGGCGCGATCGGTAAATCGTTCGTACATGTTGTTTGTCTCCGTTTCGGCCGGTTACGGCCGCGTCGACTCACTTCGGCTGGGCCACTCAGCTTTTGGGTTGCCTGCCGGCGAGTCTACCGAACCCCATCTCTACGCAACAGGGCTAACATTCGTTCACTACCGGTTTCAGCCGTTCGCGCTGCTCGGAACGGACTGCCAAAATGTGTTCGTGCGCTGGAATTATAGGTCTGCCGGGCGAATCCGATGCCGTCATGCAGCATTATTCACAGCCGGGGCAAGGGCCAACGCGTTACCATCGGCGCCGGCGTCGGTCGTGAGCTCGGCAGCCTGTTGGGCAAATCGTTCGGCAATCTGCTGCCGCTCGCTGGCGATTTCGCGCGTCCACTTCGCGCCGGTCGTGAATCCGCTCAGCAGATCGAGCTGCTCGAGCGCCTCGGCAAACCGATCGGTGCGCCGCAGCGTGCTGGCCAGCAACAGCCGCGAATCGGCATCGCGTGGGTCGCTCGTCAGCGCCGCGCGGCACAGGCGTTCGACCTCGAACCAATTGCCTTGCAGATATTGCGACAGGCTTGTCGGAAATGTGTCGGGACGATCGGCTCGGACCGACGCCGCTTCGAGCGCCGCCGGCCAGTTCCGATAGCTGAATACCAACGCCGCGCACCAGAAGCCCCCCACCAGCGACCATGCCAGGCGCAGGCTGCCGGGGCTGGCCACCTCGTTCCAAACCACGGTGCACAGCAACAGCAGATTGACTACTAGAGAGAAGCTTACGGCCACGGCCAAAGCAAGCCAGCCGCCACGGCGCCAAAGCTGGGCGAGGCCCGGCCACAGGCACAATGCATAAGCGCAGGAAATACGCGCAGGCCTGCGCATCTGGCTTCGCTCCCTCTCGCCAATGGCCGACGGTATGATGGTATTCACGGGGAATTTTAGCCCGCAACTCCACTCCGAGCAAGGCAAGTCGCGTCGGCCCTTGAGCTTAGGATCGCAGATCGACCATACGCTCGGCAAGGTCGTGCAAGTCGCCGGCTGGCTGATTTGTCGGACTCGCTGCGAAACCCTCGATTCGTGTCGTACACTCTCACACCCGCCGCCCAGTTCGCCATTGATGCCGCAGCTCGTTGGCAGCTGCCGGCACACCCCGACGAGCTCACCGCTCCGGCACTGCTGCTGGGCCTGCTGGCCGAGCCCGAATACCGTGCCGCCGCCATGTTGGCAGCCCGCGGCATCGACACCGCCGCCGTCCGCCGCCGCTGGCCGGAACTAGCCGAGGTCGCCCTGTCGTCGAACGGCAGGCCTGTGTTTTCGCTCGAAGTCGAAGCCGCGCTCTCGGCGGCGCTCAACGGGCTGGTCGACTACGCCCGTCCCTTGACGCTAGCAACCGAACACTTGCTGCTGGGGTTGGCCGCGTCGAGGCACGAAGTGGCCGCGTGGTTGGCCGAGCATGGCTGCACGCCCGAGACCGTGCTCGGCGAGATCAACCGCTTTTATGGAAACGACACGACCCCCTTGGAGCTTGAAGCCGAGCCAATCGCATCGCCCTTAACACTTGGCGAGTCACCGGGGGCTCAAGTCCCGGTTTCGGCGCCCGTCACGGTCGATCCGCGCGTGCTGCGAATCCTCGATGCCGCGGCCAACCGTGCCCGCGAGGGGCTGCGCGTTGTCGAAGATTACGTGCGCTTCGTGCTCGACGACGGCTCGCTGACCGAACAGCTCAAGCAACTGCGCCACGACCTGGCGGCAGTGCTCGCACTTTGCCCGACCGCCGAGATGCTGGGCTCGCGCGATACGCCGGGCGACGTGGGGACCACGGTCACAACGGCCAGCGAACAGCGCCGCTCCAGCCCCGAGGCGGTCGTCGCGGCAAGTCTCAAGCGGTTGCAGGAGTCGCTGCGCAGCCTCGAAGAATTTGGCAAGCTGGTCGATTCCGCACTGGGCGCACGCTTCGAGCAATTGCGCTATCGCGCCTACACCGTTGAACAAGCGGTGTTCGCGGCGGTCGGCACACGACGTGACGATCGCTTGGCGTCAGCGCGATTGTATGTGTTGCTCGACGGCCGCGCGAGCGTCGAAGCATTTCAAACGTTGGTGCGGCAGCTTGTCGCTCACGGCGTCGACGTGATCCAATTGCGCGACAAGCAGCTTGCCGATGGCGCGCTGCTGGGCCGCGCCCGATTGCTGCGCTCGTTGACCCGCGGCACATCGACATTGTTCGTGATGAACGATCGCCCCGACCTGGCTGTGCTGGCCGGGGCCGATGGGGTGCACGTCGGACAAGACGAACTGAGCGTCGCCGAGGTCCGGCGGATCGTCGGCTCGGCGATGCTCGTCGGCGTTTCCACGCACACGATCGAGCAGGCCCGGCAGGCAGTGCGCGACGGCGCCGACTACTTGGGTGTCGGCCCCGTGTTCCCGTCGACCACCAAGCAGTTCGCCCACCTGGCGGGGCTGGGGTTCGTGCGCCAGGTCGCGGCCGAAATCGCGCTCCCCGCCTTCGCCATCGGCGGCATCACGCTCGACAACGTCGAGCAAGTCGTCAGCGCCGGCCTGCACCGCGTCGCCACCAGCGCCGCAATCCTCTCGGCGCACGACCCCGCCGCCGCCGCTGGCGATTTCGCGCGTCGCCTCAAGGCCCGCAGTCACTAACTCACTCGGCCAGTAGCCGATCGACGAGCGCCGCCATGGCCGTTTCGGTTCCCGGATGGTATCCGACCCAGCTACCGCGGATCGTGCCGGTGCGGTCGAGCACCAAGGTGGTCGGGTAGCCGCGAAAGCCAATGGCGGCCGAGATGGCGGCCCGCGTTCGCCCGCCGCGATCGACATAGGTCGGCAGGTCGGTCGCGTCGTGTTGTTTCAGGAACTCGGACGTCGTCTCGCGCAAGGCCTCGACGTCGTTGTCGCTGCCGCCGTCGCTCGAAACGGCCAGCAGGCGAAAGCCGCTGCGCGCTCGATAGTGTCGATCGAGTTCGACAATGTGCGGGAACTCGTCGCGGCAAGGCGGACACCAGGTGCCCCAAAAGTTCACCAGCGCAACTTTCCCTTTCAGATCGGCGAGCGTCACCGGTTCGCTGGCGCCGGTCAGAGGGTCCAACTCCAGGCTTGGCAACGGCGCGACAGGCTGCCGCCGCCAGACGACCACGGCCGCCAGGCCGACCGCCACGATCAGCAGAAACCCCAGCCACCAACGCCCCGAGCCCGCTTGTGGTTCGATCATGGTTTAGCTCCCGAACAGCCCAACCCGTAACGTCTGCTAATCTTACATCGCCACAGCGGCTCGGGCAGCAGGGCGCGCGGGCAAACGAAAGACCTGACCTGGGCGATCGATTACAATACCGCACATGTCGCTAACCTCCAGCGCGATCATTTTGTGCATGATCGCGCTCAATGCGTTATTCGCAGCCTACGAGATCGCCCTAGCTAGCGTTTCGCTGGGCAGGCTGAAGACCCTGGCCGACGAGCATCGTCGCGGCGCGCGCACCGCGCTGCTGATGAAGCAGAACATGGAGGCCAGCCTCGCGGTCATTCAGTTGGGCATCACGCTGGTCGGCGCGATCGCCGCCGCGACCGGGGGGGCGAACGCCGAGGGGCACCTCTCGCCGTACCTCGAACGCCTCGGCCTCTCGACGCGCATGGCCGACTTCCTGAGCCTGGTGCTCGTGGTGCTGCCGCTGAGCACCGTGACGATCGTCATCGGCGAGCTGATTCCAAAAGTTTTCGCGCTGAAGAACAAGGAGTGGGTGTCGCTGCGGTTGTCGTCGGCCATGCACATCATGTCGTTGGTCGCGTACCCGATCGTCTGGGCGCTCGAGACATCGTCGACGGCGATTCTCGACTTTGCCGCCCGCCGCTGGCAGCCACACGTCGAAGGCTCGCGCGTCGAGGTTTCCGAGATCGACGAGCTGCGGGCGGTCGTCGCCTTGGCGCGCACCAGCCGGCTGATCGGCGGACAAGAAGAGCAGATCATCCTCGGCGCCGCCCGGCTGTCGAGCCGCAAAATCCGCGAGATCATGATCCCGGTGTCCGAGATCGTCACGCTCGATTTGGCGCACACCATGGCCGAGAGCCTGGTGATCGCCCACAGCGAAATGCACACCAGGTTTCCGGTGTGCGCCGAGCCCGGCAATCTGCAAAGCATTGTCGGCTACGTGAACTTCAAGGATATCGTGTCGACGCTGCGGCTCAGCCC
>DASZPI010000436.1:0-5601 GCA_035550355.1 Pirellulales bacterium | reverse complement strand
CGCGATTGTCGAGCGCAGAAGTAGGCCACCGCGACCATGTGGGGGCGGTTGTTGCCGGTGCGGACGGTCGTTACTCGTCGGCGGGTGTGGCCTTGCCCTTTTTTGCCGCGTCGTCGTTCTTTCCTGCGGCGCTGGTGTTGGCGGGGCTTTTTTTGTCGTCCGAAGCCGGCTTGTCGGGCGGTGCTTTCGACTTCTCTTTTTTCTTCTTCGGCAGCGAGGCTGCTTTTGACTTCTCGGGCATTTCGGCCAACAGACCGTCGAAATGCTTGCGCAGCTCCTTCATGACCTCTGGATATTTGTCCGCCACGTTGTGCTGTTCGGACGGGTCTTTCGAAAGGTCGAACAGCAGCCAATCGCCGGTGCCATCGCCGGTGGCCACGCCTGGGAACGAGCTGGGATGATACTGCTCGCGCGGAGCAAGGATCGTAAAGCCGTCGGGTGCCCGCGGATCGCTCCAGCGCTCGGCACTCGACATAATGGTTTGCTCGCGCGGGCCGGCCGCGGGCCCGTGCAGCTTCCAACGATCGGAGCGCACCGTACACAGCGCGTCGCCGCGCATCGAGTAGATCGCCTCGTGCGGGCTTTTGGCCTTGCCGGTGAGCAGCGGCATGATGTCCTTGCCGTCGATCGGGCGATCGGTAGGGATCGGAATTCCCGCCGCGGCAAGCACCGTGGTGAACAGGTCGACGATCGAGCACGGCTCGTCGCTGACGTGCCCCTCGGGAATCTTATCGGGCCAGCGTGCGATCAGCGGCACGCGCAGGCCTCCTTCCCAACTTTGCCCTTTCATGCCGCGTAGGCCACCGGTGCTGCCACCGTACCAGGGACCATTGTCGCTGGAAAAAATCACCAGCGTTTGCTCGTCGAGCTCCAGCTCTTCGAGCTTCTTGAGGATCTCATCGACGCTCCAATCGAGCTCGGCCATCACGTCGCCGTACAGACCGACTTGGGTGTGGAAGCGGTCGGAGGCGGCGAGCGGCTTGTGCGGCATCGCATGCGCCAGATACAAGAAGAACGGCTGCGACTTGTTCTGCTCGATGATCTTCAGCGCCCGCTCGGTGTACATCTTGGTCAAGATGCCCTGCACCACGAGCGTGCGCACCAGCAGGTTGCCCTCGTACAGGTGCACGGGACGCATGTCGTTGCTGTACAAAATGCCCAGGTACTCGTCGTATCCGTGCTTCAAGGGCATGAACTGCTTCTTGTGCCCCAGGTGCCATTTGCCGACGCAGGCGGTGTGGTAACCGGCTCCCTGGAACAGCTCGCCGAGCGTGATTTCGCTGTCGGGAATGCCGAGCTCGTCGGCTTCTTTGCCGGCATCGGGCGCGGGGTTGTTCATCAGCCCGCTGCGAAACTGGTAGCGGCCGGTTTGCAGGCCGACGCGGCTAGGCGCACAATACGGGCAGCAACTGGTGAAGTTGGTCAGCCGCGCGCCCTCTTCGGCCATGCGATCGATCGCGGGCGTTTGGAACTTCTCGTTGCCGTAGCACTCGAGATCGCCCCAGCCCATGTCATCGCAATAAATGATGATGACGTTGGGCTTGGTCGCGGCCGCGGCGCAATCGTGCGCCAGCAACCATCCGAGCATGGCGACCCACAGGACAACGTGCAGCAAGCGCGAAGGTGCGATGGGCATGCGGTTCACTTAGGCGCTAGCACGCAGACGATCCGTCGTCCTTGCTGGCTGGGGGGCGATTCGACCTTGCCGACGTCCTCAAGGTTCTTGATCACCTGCTGCACCACCTTGTGCCCTTCGTCGACGTGGGCCAGCTCGCGGCCGCGAAACACGACCGAAACGATCACCTTGTCTTTGTGCTGCAGGAACTCGCGCGCGTGGCCGACCTTGACTTCGATATCGTGGTCGCCGGTCTTGGGCCGGACGCGAATCTCTTTGAGCTTGGATTGATGCGTGTGTTGCTTGTGCTGCCGCTTTTTTTGCTGGTACTTGAACTTGCCGAAGTCCATGATGCGGCAGACGGGCGGCTTTTCGGTGGGCGCCACCTCGACCAGATCCAACTCGACCTCGCGCGCCGCGGCCAAGGCCTGTTCGGTGGGCATGATCCCTAGCTGACTACCATCGGCTCCAATGACGCGGACGGGGGTAATACGGATCTGTTCATTGATCCTCTGTGACTTTTCGATTCGCGCGTTCCTTTCTGCTAACACGGGGGAGTATCTGGCACGTTGCCAGATAAAGTATCGGCCACGATTTAGCGCAACGTCAAGCCGAGGCGGGCAAAGATTATCGCCTGCGGCGCGGGGTAAACCATCCATTCGATCGAGATTCAGCGGCATGGGTAATGGAACGATGGTCCGCCGGATTTTCAGTCTAGGCGTTTTGTCGGCCGATTGGCCCCGATCGTGCCTGCTGGCGGCGATGTGCGCCGCTGCGGCGATAAGCCCCGCACAGAGCGGCCGGGCAATCGCGGAATCGACAACCAAGGCCGATGTGGTCGTCTACGGCGCGACGCCCGCCGGCGTATGCGCCGCCGTTGGGGCAGCGCGCGAAGGGGCCCGGGTGCTGCTCGTCGAGCCGACCAATCACATCGGCGGTGTGAATACAGGCGGACTTTGCTTCAGCGATTCGAACCAAATGTGGCGCGCGGCTCTTGGTGGCTTGTTCGAGGAATTCCATCGGCGCATCGAACAGGACTACCAGCAGCGCGGCATCAAATTGCCGTACGCAGTGGGTGTGAAAGATCAGGTGCCGTGGACCTACGAACCGCACGTCGCGGCGCGAGTGGTCGATGCACTGCTTCGCGAAGCTGGGGTTGCCGTCGTCACAAAGCAAGCGTTGAAAAGCGTCGTCATGCAGGGCCGGCGCATTGTGCAGATCGTCACGGCCGAGAGGAACTCGTTCGCCGGGCGGACGTTCATCGACGCCACCTACGAAGGCGACCTGCTGGCGGCCGCCGGCGTTGCATCGACCTGGGGGCGCGAAGGCCGTGGCGAATTCAACGAATCGCTGGCCGGCAAGCAGTATCCCAAAAAGCCGATGCCGTTTTCCGGGCTCGACGACCGCGGCGCATTGCTGCCGTTGATTACCGCGCGCGACGCCGGCCCCGACGCATTGGGCGACCGCAATGTGATGGTGTACAGCTTTCGGTTGTGCGTCACGGCGAACCCTGCGAATCGTGTCCCATTTCCAGCGCCGGCGCACTACGACCCGGCGCGATTCGAAGCGTTGCGGCGGTACCTGGCCGTCGGCAAGCCGGAACTGCCCTGGGATCTGTATCCGCTGCCGGGCGACAAAGCCGACGCGAACAACGGCATTGGCAAGCAGTTTTCGATGGGGCTGGTGGGCTCGGCCAACGAGTGGTGCGGCGCCGATGCCGCAGGCCGCCAGCGCATCTGGGAGGAGCACAAGCAATACACGCTCGAACTGTACCACTTTTTCACCACCGATCCGGCAGTTCCAGCGGCCATGCGCGACGAAGTGGCGAAATACGGCCTATGCCGCGACGAATTCGCGGCCTACGACCACTGGTCGCCGCAACTGTACGTGCGCGAAGGGCGGCGCATGCGCGGCGAATACGTGCTGACGCAAGCCGATATCCTGAGCACGAACGCCAAGCCCGATCCGATTGCGCTGGCGTCGTTCCCGATCGACTCGCACGACTGCCAGCGGATTGCGCGGGGCACGAGCGAAGTGGTGAACGAAGGGACGATCTTTCCCTACCGACTCGACAAGACCCAGCGGGCCGGGCCGCCGTACCAGGTGCCCTATCGGGCAATCACGCCGCGCGCAACGGAATGCGAAAACCTGCTGGTTCCGGTCGCGTTATCGGCAACGCACGTGGCCTACAGTTCGATCCGCGTCGAACCGACATGGATGACAATTGGCCACAGCGCTGGGATTGCCGCAGCGCTGGCCGCCACCGGCAATCGACCCGTGCAACAGCTCGACTACACCGCACTGCGCGGCCGATTGGTCGCCCAGCGTCAGAAGCTCGATTTTCCTGCCGGGTACAAGCGTCCCGAGATGGACGCGACACGGTAAGCGCCCGGTTAGCGCCTGCGGCGCAACCGCCAGCGGAGGCCTGCCGCCGCCATGCCGACGAGCGCCAGCGTGGCGGGCTCGGGGACGGCGGCCGGGGCGAAGTGCAGCAGCAGATTTTTGAGGTCGGCCGATTCGACGATCGAGAACAGGCCGCCGCCCAGCGGGTTGTTGGCGGCAAAGGCGGTCGAGTTGATGACGAACGAGCCGGTGTTGAACCCGTTGATGCCCCCCTCGGTGCTGACCAGCACCAGGTCGAAGGGGCTGAGGTTGTTGAAGTTCAGCGACGCGGTACCGGTGGGGTACGAGTCCACGTCGACTTCGATCGTGCTGCCGGGGACGATCGTCAACTGCCCCAGCGCGGCATTGGCGGCGTGAATGGCCAGCGAGTCGTAGCCGATGCCGGGGCTGGCGCTGATGTTGGCGATCTGCATCGCGTAGCTCATGGTGTTCCAGGTGACGTCGCCGTAGACGTGCTGGATGCCGGGACTGTTGCCGGGAGCATAGAAGCTGCCGGTCGATTGCGTGAGGTTGCCGGCGATGGTGCCGGTGCCAGCGAGCGTGCCGCCGGCTTGCATGGTGACGTTGCTATGAATGTTGCCGTTGTTTGAAATTTCGCCGGGAGCGACCAGGCTGCTGGCGGTGAACGTGCCGCCGATGCCGACGCTGAGCGTGGAGCCGCCGTAGACGGTCGCGTCGCCGGCGATATTCACCGCGCCGCCGCCGCTGACCGACAACAGTCCAACACCGCCGGCGCCGCTGCTGGAACCGCCGACGTACAGATTGTTGGCGACGTTCCACAGTGAGCCGCTGCCGCTAACAGTCGCAACACCGGAACCGCGGCCGACCAGCCCCAGCGACGCGCTGCCGCTGTTGCTGAACACGCTGCCGCCGAGCACGTTCAGTGTCGCCGCAGCGGCGTTGCCGACGACGACATTCGTGATGCCGCTGGTGGTGGCTCCGCCGGCAAGGACCAGGGTGGGGTTATTGGTGCCGTTGAGCGCCAGCGTCCCGGACGATTGCGTGTACGCACCGCCGCTGACGGTGAGTGTGCCGCCGTTGAAGTTCAATATGCCCGAGTTGGAAAACGAGTTGGCGGTGACCGAGCCGCCGGTGTCGAGCGTGAGCGTGCCGTGGGTATACAGCGTCAGCGCTCCGCCGACCGCGAGCGCGCCGCCGTTATTGACCGTTAGCGAAGCGGTGCCGCGCGCCGTCGTGGTGTTGCCGGCCACGTAGAAATTGCCGCTTTGGGTCCAGGTCGAGCCGCTGCCGCTGATCAGGGCCGAGGCGGTCGAGGTCGTCGTCGAGCCCAGCAGCGCGTTGCCCGAACTGCTGAGCGTGGCACCGCTGAGCACTTGGATGCTCCCCTGGCGGCCGGCGGTGCTGCCCAGGTTGATGCTCGTGATGCCGGTGGTTCCCGCGCCGTTGATGAGTGCCAACAGAGGTGACGCGGTGGCGGTGCTGCCGTTGATCGTGAGCGCGCCGTTGGGCTGCTGATAGGTGCCGCCGCTGACGGTGAGCGTGCCGTCGTTGAAGTTGAACACGCCGCCTGTTTGACGCGTGAAGTTCGAGGTGCTGATCGTGCCGCCGGTGTCGAGCGTGAG
>DASZPI010000435.1:0-2020 GCA_035550355.1 Pirellulales bacterium | reverse complement strand
TTGGGATGGTCGGTGCTCATTGCCACGCGCCACGGGTCGTCGACCAGCAGATACCACTCCAGGCCGATCGCCCACTGCAACGAGTTGATCAGGCTCTTGTCCTTGTATTCGATCGGGCAGATGCCGCAGCCGGCTTCCATTTCGGTGTCGCTCGAAAACCACTTCGAGCGGTACACGCGGCTCAGGTAGTAGCCCAACGGACCGTCGCCGGTCATGCTCGTCGTTTTGCCGAACAGCACCTGGCCCACGTCGACCGTTACATCGCGATGGGCATTCACGTACTCGGCCAGCTCGGGCACCTTCGAGCTGAACGAGGTTTCGTCATCGGGCCCGCCGCCGTAGCTATGGAACTGGATGTGGGTCATGTGGCCGCGGAACCCCTCGAACGCGCGCATGGTTTCGAGCGTGGTGGTCCAGTTGCCGGGCAGCCCCAGGTTGTTGGCGTGGATATGCACCGGGTGCGGCAGGCCGAGCTCGTTGGCCGCCTGCGTAACGCCGGCGACGATTTGCCGCGGCGTGACATGGTAGGCCTCGACCACCTCGTCGAGCCCGTGGATGTTGCCGGCCGTTCCCTTCCACACTTCCACGCCGCCGGGATTCACCAGCTTGGGAGCGTAGCCTTTGGCGGTCGACAGCAGCCAACCGACAAACCCCTTCAGGCATTCGGGCTCGTTGCGGTGCAGCGCCCGCATGATGTAGTGATTGTTCCCCATCAGGACAAAGAAGCCTTTGTCGAGGCAGGGAGTGTCGGCGAATTCCTCGTGGGCGTGGCGAGCCGACAGCGGCGGGATCGCGGCGTCGAAGGCCGTCGTGTATCCCAGGCCTGCGTATTTGTAGCCGGTGGCAAACGTGCTGGGCACGCTGCCCATGGTGCCGCTGCGCAGGCGATCGGTGTGGTGCAGCGGCGGCGCCTCGCGTTTTTCCTCGGGGCGCATCTTGCGCGCCAGGTTCACCTTGGGGCCGACGATGTGGCTGTGCATATCGACGCCGCCGGGCATGACGACCAGCCCTGTGGCATCGAGCGTCTTTGCCGGGCGAACCCCAGGGTCGGCAGGCGCGTCAACCATGCGGCCGCCGTCGATCCACAGATCGCGCACCTGCCCGTCGATCCCGTTGGCGGGATCGTACAAGGTTCCGCCTGCGATTTTGAACAACGCCATGCTCAAGCGACGCGATACGAACAATTCGAATATGATTTCAGTCTAACGCCCCAAGGCAGGTTGGTCGCCCCGGGGATGGTGACAATTCAGGAGTACCCATGCTGACGGAAATAACGGTTGCGCTCGGCCAGATTCGCGACGCCCGAGACTACACGACAAACCTGCTCCGCGATCTCGCCCCGGACGACTGGTTTCGCACGCCGCACGATAGTCCGACGCACATCGCCTGGCAGGTCGGCCACCTGGCGATGGCGCAGTATCGGCTGCTGCTGGAGCGCATCCGCGGACACCGGGCCAGCGACGATGATCTGATCAGCCCCGAGTTTTTGAAGCAGTTTGGCAAGGATTCGGTTCCCGAATTCGAGCCGGCGAAGAACCCGTCGATCGCGACGATTCGCGCCACATTCGACCGCGTCTACGAGCAGGCGCTGCGCGAGCTGCCCGAGGTGGCCGACGACCAATGGAGCACCGAGCCTGTGCGTCCTCATCGGCTGTTCACCACGAAGCTGGGTTCGATACTTTGGTGTTCGCGACATGACATGTTGCACGCCGGACAAATTGGGCTGCTGCGGCGGCTGCTCGGCCGGCAGCCGCAGTGGTGAAGCGTTACGGGGGCACTCGACGGCTCGCCGCGGGGCTAAAGGGCTGCCAACAGCGCGGCGAGCACTTCCTTATCGGTAGGCAGCGCCGACGACACGACCGGCCGCAGCGGCAGCGGCACGTCGTCCATGCGGTACACGGTGCCCGGAGCCATGACGCCGAACGACGCCGTGGCGATGGCCACCCGAGCGCCTTCGCGCGTGGCAGCGCTTCCGCCGTCGATGACGATCCGCGGAATCGACCGCAAGTGCGCGAGCGCG
>DASZPI010000434.1:0-1525 GCA_035550355.1 Pirellulales bacterium | reverse complement strand
GGAAGGGAGCCTGCGGGTCGACGCCAACGTCAACCTGCACCTGGTCGGCGAGAAGGGGGAGAAGATCGCCACGCCGATCGTCGAAATCAAGAACATGAACAGCTTCCGCGCGGTCGAACGGGCCCTCACCTACGAGGCCGCACGGCAGTACGACGTGTGGCAAGAGACCGGACAGCGCATCGGCGACGTGCCCAAACAAACGCGCGGCTGGGACGATACGGCCAACGTCACGCACGGCCAGCGGCATAAGGAAGAATCGAGCGATTATCGCTACTTCCCCGATCCCGACCTGGTGCCCGTGACCGTGAAGGCCGAGGAGGTCGAGCTGGTTCGCGGCGAATTGGGCGAGTTGCCCGCCCAGACACGCAGCCGTCTGGAAAACACGTACGGCATCAGCGCCTACGACAGCGATGTCATCGTCAATCAGGGGCGCGAGCTGGTCAGCTACTTTGTCGACGTGGCCGACACGGTCGGCGACGGCAAGATGGCCAGCAACTGGGTACAGCAGGACGTGTTGCGGCTGCTCAAGGAGCTAGGCACCGACGTCGAGCATTTTCCGGTGCGCCCCTGGGCTTTGGCCGATCTGCTCAAGAAGATCAAAGCCGGCGAGGTCGATACTACGCGCGGCCGCGAAGTCTTCGCGCTCATGGTCTCTGCGGGCAAACCGCTCGATGAGGCGATGAAAGAGCTGGGCATCGAAAAGGTCGACGAGTCGGCGCTGGTCGAGCTATGCAAGCAGCTCGTCGCGGCCAATCCCAAGCTCGTCGCCGACGTGAAGGCCGGCAAAATGCAAGCCGCCGGCGCCTTCGTCGGCCAGGCCAAAAAAGCCAATCCGAATGTCAATCCAGCCCGGGTGCGCGAGATCTGCCTGGAACTAATCGCGGCGGGGTAGTCGGTCGTAGAGCAACTCAATCGCCGCCAACATTCACGGCGACGATTCGGAGATATGTCCCCTCCACTTGCACGTAGCCGACCGCGCGAGGGCGCATTTGAACGTCGTACGAACTGCCAAATGGTCCCGGCGGTGCGCGTAGACGTCGTATAACGGCACCTTACGGACCGACGGCATCCGCCGCAGCAAACACGGCGGCACAATCAATCTCGAAGCCGCTTAGCGCGGTCGAGGCATACTTCTCTGGCGGACGAATTCGCCGTTCAGCCCATTGATCGCCATGACGCGTGAGCACCATGAACTCGCGACGTTCACCGTCGAAGATCCAGTACTCCTGCACGCCCGCTCGCAAATACTCTTCGCGCTTCTCGACGTAGTCGCGCTCTTCGCCGCGCGGCGATACGACCTCGATCACGAGTTCCGGAATCCAGCGAGACCAGTGATTGGGACCGCTGGGCGGTGGCGTTTTGTAAACGGCGATGTCGGGATGGCGCTCGGATTCGAGTGATGCGATCAGTAGCTTGCAATCGCTTCCCGAGGCGATGCCGTAGATGGCGCTTGGATTGGCAATTTCGTACACGGCCAACTGCCGGCGAATGACGTTGACTTGGGCGAAATGCTTCAACCCCGGCA
>DASZPI010000433.1:0-8633 GCA_035550355.1 Pirellulales bacterium | reverse complement strand
TCGCCCGGCAAGCTGCTTGATGTTCAGTATCGACGAAGGGCGCACCTGGTCGTCGCATCACGTCATCAGCGACAAAACCGGCTTCAACTACTCTGGCATCGTCGAAATTCGTCCCGGCCGGTTGCTGTACCTGCACGACGGCGGCGGCCTGCAGGGGCTGTATATCGATGTCGAGCGTACCACCGATTAACGCAGGCAAAAAACGACCCATGCGATTCTTGCACACGCCATCGGTTCTGATCCTGGCGGCCATTGCCAGTTGCGCTGCTGCGGCGGCACCCGAACGGACGACGTCGGCCGAGCCGCTCCCCAAGCCCCGCTCGGTGCGCGTGGCCGCGATCCTCGGCAAGTTTCTGGTTCCGGACGAAGTGCTCACGTATAAAACCGTCGAGGACGGCAAGTTGCCTCTGACGCTCGACGTGTTCAAGCCCGACGACTGGCAGGCCAGCGACCGTCGACCGGTGCTCGTCACCTTTCATGGCGGCGGCTGGGCGGCCGGCGACCCGACCACGCAGTACTACATGGCCGATCGCCTGGCACGCTGCGGCTGGGTAGGCATCAGCGTAAAGTACCGGCTTACGAACAAACACCATCCCGGCACGACGCCGGTCGATGCCGTGCGCGATGCACGGTCTGCCGTGCGTTACGTTCGCGCCCACGCCAACGAACTCGGCATCGACCCGAATCGCTTGGTGGTCAACGGCGGCTCGGCAGGCGGCCACCTCGCCGCCACCACGGCCCTGTGCCCCGATGTGAACGAAGTCGACGACGATCTGTCGATCTCCGCCATGCCACAGGCGATGGTCCTGTTCTATCCGGTAATCGACACCGGCCCAAAAGGATACGGCCATACGCTGTGCGGCGACGAATGGAAGCTCATCTCGCCGGTCGATCGGGTGGTGCCCGGGCTGCCACCGACCTTGATCATGCACGGCGACCACGACACGACGACTCCCTATGCCGGGGCGAAACTGTTCGACGAGCGCATGCGCGCGGCCGGCAACGACTGCACGCTGATCACCGGCAGCGGCGGGCACGGTTACTTCACTTACAAGCAGGCGCCGTACGATGCAGCGATGGCCCAGGTCGACGCGTGGCTTGCCGAACATGATTACCCCACCACGCCATTGCCGCGACACAAGTACACAGTTCGCGAAACTGAAGTGTTCGCGCACGGCGACAGCGGATACCACACCTACCGCATCCCGGCGATGCTACTGACCTACAAGGGCACACTGCTGGCGTTCTGTGAAGGTCGCAAGACGAGCAGCGGCGACCACGGCGACGTCGACCTGGTGTTGCGCCGCAGCGGCAATGGTGGACGCACTTGGTCGAAGATAGCCGTCGTCCACGAAGAGGGCGACGAGGCACTGGTGACGATCGGCAATCCCTGCCCAGTCGAAGACCGCGACACGGGTATTGTGTGGCTGACGTTCTGCCGTGAGAACCGGCGCGTGTTCGTCACGCGCAGCCTCGACGACGGCGCGACCTGGGACAAGCCGATCGAGATCTCCGATCGCGTGACACAGCCCGAGTGGACGTGGGTCGCTACCGGCCCAGGACACGGCATCCAGTTGCGCAACGGTCGCTTGCTGCTGCCCAGCGATTGCAAAATCGGCGGTAATCCGGAAACGAAGCATTCGTTTGCGATCTACAGCGACGATCACGGCCACACCTGGCAACGCGGCGAATTGACCACAAACGGCATGAATGAATGCCAGGCGGTCGAACGTCCCGACGGCTCGGTGTTGCTGAGCATGCGCAACTACCTGGGCAAGGGACTGCGAGCGCTGGCGACCAGCAGCGACGGCGGCCTGACGTGGTCGGCGCCAGAATTGAACCCGGACCTGCCGTGTCCCGTGTGCGAGGCGAGCATCATTCGTTGTGCCGACGATAGCATCATCTATAGTGGCCCCGCCGAGCCGAAGCGCCGCGCATTGACGATTCGCCTCAGTCGTGACGGCGGCCACACCTGGCCGACTTCGCGCGTTCTATATCGCGGTAGTGCGGCATACTCCGACCTGGTGCGTTTGCCGGGCAACGAACTGGGTTGCTTCTACGAGCGCGACGGCTATTCGACGCTGATCTTCGCGAGATTCGATTCCAACTGGGTGGCTGCCGACGCGCAGCCGACAAGCTCGCCGGATAAACGAGAACGCTAGAACAGCTTTGGCTGTGCGTCCTCGGGCGGTGCGCTAAGCCCCAGGTGCTCGTAACCTGCGACCGTGATCTTGCGACCCCGCGGAGTGCGGATCACGAGCCCGGAGCGCAGCAGAAACGGCTCAATTTCGTCGATCAAGGTGTCGATGCTCGTGTTCATCGTGTGGGCGATCGCTTCGACCCCCACCGGGCCGCCGTGGAACACGCGAGCGATCGTCTCCAGGTACTTGCGATCCAGCCGGTCGAGCCCGGCAACGTCAATCTCTTGCATTTCCAGAGCCGCGACTGCCAAGGGTTGCGTGATTTGGCCGTCACCTTTGCTCGTGGCGTAGTCGCGCACCCAGCGCAGGCGATTGTTCGCCAAGCGCGGAGTGCTGCGGCTGCGGGTGGCGATCTCTTGCGCGGCATCGAGATCGATCTTCGCCCCCAGCTTGGCCGCGTTGCGGACTACGATTTGCGCCAGCTCCGCGATCGTGTAGAAGTCGAGGTGCTCACGCATCACGAATCGATCGCGCAGCGGGGCCGACAGCAGCCCGGCACGAGTCGTCGCCCCGATGAGCGTGAAGGGGCGAAGCTGCATGTTGATCGTTCGCGCGTTCACGCCCTCGCCGAGGGCGATATCGATGCGAAAATCTTCCATCGCCGGATACAAGAACTCTTCGACCGCTTTGGGCAGCCGGTGAATCTCGTCGATGAACAAGACGCTTCCCTGCTCGGCATTGGTCAGGTACGGCACCAGGTCCTTGGGGGCCATGAGGGCCGCGCCACTGGCGATTTGCAGGCTGGTACCCAACTCGCGCGGGATGGCCATCGCGAAAGTGGTCTTCCCCAGTCCGGGCGGGCCGTCGAACAGCATGTGCCCCAGCGTTTCGCCGCGTTTGCGGGCGGCGTCTAAGGCAATGTCGAGCCTGGCAATTACGTCGCGCTGCCCGACCATGTCGCGAATCCGCTGTGGGCGCAGATCACGATCGACTTCGAGCCGGGCCTCGAGTGTTTCGGGCGCCGGCTCCTCCCCGGGTCCTTGCAAAATGGTTTCGCGCGCCATCGCCACGGCTCACATGATTCGTTGCTTCCTTGATACCATAATTCGATCCCTTCGCGCAGAGCTCATTCAAGCGGCGGCTCGCCGAACGACGCCCCTGGTCGTGTTGTCACCGGGAACAAATCGATGCAACGGAGATGTGCGGCAAGCGCACTAGAGCGCCCGATTTCGCACGTTCGCCGCTCGGTTCGTGCGGATTTCGCGGGAGAATATGCAATTGGTCGGTTGGTACATCGGTTGCTTGATTCACGGCGCGCAAGCTCAAAACCGTTCCGATCAACTCAAACGGAGCCGCCATGAATCGTATCGTCGCAACCGTCGCGGTGTTGGCCTCGGTCATTGGTGTGGTCGCAGCACAAAACGGAAGTCCGAGGGCCAATGATGTGTCGGCCTTCATGCAGTTAAAGCTCGACCATTCAAAGTATGTGCTCGAAGGAATCGTGCTCGAAGACTACCCGCAGATCGCCAAGCATGCGCAAAGTTTAGCCCTGCTCAGCGAAGATGCTGCATGGCAGGTGTTTCAGACGCCCGAGTACCTGAGGCACAGCAACGAGTTTCGCCGCGCTGCCGAAGGGCTGGTGGCGGCGGCAAAAGATCAGAACATCGACGCCGCGACGTTGGCCTACATGGACACGACAATCAAGTGCGTGAATTGTCACAAGTACGTTCGCGATGTGCGGATGGCTGAGTAACCCTCGATTGAAATGCTAGCACCCGACGGCAGGCCGAGAAAAAAAACCGAGGTTGACACGCGTTGTCGCTTCTGGGTAATCTCCCGCGTGTTGCACAGCTCGCGATGGGCCGTGCAAGACATACGAGGATGGCCCCGCTGCTGGTGACACGTGCCGCAGTCGGGGTTTCTTTCTGGCCACGCTGGCCAAGCGGGCAGCAACCGTCGTAAACCGACCCAAGCGTTGCTGCAGATTGTTCCCCGCTCAATCGAACCGTTCCCGCGCTGGAATGCAATAAGTCACGTCCCAACTACGTTCAAGGAGGATTGCCATGTTAGTGCTGAACCGCAAGCTCGGAGAGAAAATCTACATCGGGGACGACATCGTGATTACGGTCGTCACCACCGGCAACGACCGTGTCCGGCTGGGATTTGAGTGCCCGAAGACCATTCCGGTACACCGCGCCGAGATTTACGAGCGAATTCACGAAGAGCAACGCGCTTGCACCGCCGGATAATGTCTATCCAATCTCTCATTAACAATCATGAACACGTTCACCCGAAGCGATCTAGACCGTTGGCTAACGATCGACGACGCACCGTGCGTCACCATATACCTGGCGACGCATGGGACGGACGCCGAAAGGTCGCAGGGATCGATCCTCTTGCGCAAATTGCTCGCGCAGGCCGAGACGAAGCTCGTCGCCAGTGGCATGCGCGCCACGGAAGTTCGTGCGGTGTTCCAACCCGGCTACGAGTTGACGAACGATCCGCTGTTCTGGCGTGAGCCATCAAACGGGCTGGCGATCGTACTCTCGGCCAGTGGAATTGAATCGCGGCGATTGCCGATCGCATTAGGACCAAGCGTCACGGTCGGTTTGCGGGTGAGCGTGAAACCGATCTTGCCTGTGGTTACCGACAATCAATCATTCCACGTGTTGACGGTGAGTCAAAAGCATGTGCGGCTGTTTCGCGGCGATCGTTGGAGTTTCGAACCCGTAGCGCTGAGCACGCTGCCGACCGGCCTGATCGAAGCGCTCGACTTGCAGCCGACACAACGATTGGCGCAGGTGCTCGCCGCCCCGGCCCAGGGCAGTGGTCAGCAAGGAACCATGTTTCACAGCCAATCGGGCGAAGTCGACCGCCGGCAGGATAAGCTCGCTGAGTGGTTTCGCATGATCGACAAGGCCCTGTACCCTTATTTGCACGAGCGTCGGTCGGTACTGGTGTTCGCTGGTGCCGAGAATCTGTTTCCCATCTTTCGACCCGCCTGCGCCTATCCGCACCTGTTTCCGTACCCGGTGCGTGGCAATGCCGATCACTTGAACGATGCCGAGTTGCATCGGCACGTTTGCGAAGTGCTCGAGGGACAATGGAAGCTTGCCGAGTTTGTCGATCGTCAGTTGTTCGAGAACCGCCTGGGCACCCCACGAGTATCGACGTCGATCGATGAAATTCTGCAGGCGGCAATCGATGGACGTGTCGAGGCAATGTTCGTCGATCGCGACCATGCGATCTGGGGATGCTTCGACCAGCCGGCGCGGAGCGTGCAGCGAATGAACGACTCGGTCGTTGGCAGCGAAGATTTGCTCGATCGCGCGGCGTACGAGGCGCTACGCCGCCGCGCTCGAGTCTACGCCGTGAGTGCCGACGCGATTCCGGGCAGCCGAGAAATTGCGGCGATTTACCGGTACGCCGTTCATCCGATCGACGTCCCGATATCCGTCAAGTAGGCGATTTATTCCGCGGCCCCGTTCGTCCCGGCCAGGGCCCCTGCCAGCTCGCGATCGCCGTTGTGCGCCACCGGCACCGCATCGACATGCCAGATGTCGCGCGCATATTCGCGAATGGCGCGATCTGCCGAGAACTTGCCCATGTGGGCCACGTTTTGGATCGACGCTTCGGTCCACCAACGCTTGTCGCGGTACGCCTCGGAAATCCGATCTTGGCAATTGATGTACGATCGATAATCGGCCAGCACCAGGTACTCGTCCCAATCGAGCAGCGATTGCAGCAGCGGCTGAAACAGACTGCGATCGCCGTGGCTGAGCGTGCCGGAAGCGATAAAATCGATCACCTCGCGCAGCTCGGCGTCCTGCTCGTATACGTCGTGCGGCCGGTAGCCTGCCTGGCGACAGTTGTGCACCTGATCGACCGTCATGCCGAACAGGAAGAAGCGTTCGACGCCCACGGCATCGCGAATTTCAATATTCGCGCCATCGAGCGTGCCTATGGTGAGCGCGCCATTGAGCGAGAACTTCATGTTACCAGTGCCTGAAGCTTCTTTACCCGCCGTCGAAATCTGCTCCGACAAGTCGGCGGCCGGATAAATGACCTGCGCCTTCTTGACATTGAAATCGGGGATGAAAGCCACGCGCAGTCGACCAGCCACGTCAGGATCGGCATTCACCAGGTCGGCTGTGGCGGTGATCAGACGAATGATCAGCTTCGCTTGGTGATAGCCGGGAGCTGCCTTGCCGCCAAAGAGCACCGTTCGCGGCGTGAATGGCAGGTGAGGTTCGCGCTTTAGTCGCCGATACAACGTGAGCACGTGCAGCGCATTCAGATGCTGACGCTTGTACTCATGGATTCGTTTCACCTGAATGTCAAATAGCGAGTCCGGATCGATCGCCACACCTAACTCACGGCCAAGCCGCAGGGCAAGCCGCTGCTTATTCGCGCGTTTGACGCGCTGCCAGTCGTCCGTAAACCGAGCGTCGCCGGCCAAATCGGCCAGTCGCCGTAGCTGCTCGGCATCGCACACCCAATCGTCGCCGATTGCCTCGCCGATCAACTTCGATAACCTGGGGTTGGACAACAGCATAAACCGACGCAACGACACACCGTTGGTCTTGTTCGAGAATTTCTCGGGCCACAAGTCGTAGAAATCATTAAGTACCGTTTCGCGCAGCAGGCGCGAATGCAGCTCGGCGACGCCATTAATACTTCGGCTGCCGACGCAGGCCAGGTTCGCCATGCGCACGCGGCGCTCACCGTCTTCATCGATGAGCGACATTCGGCGACAGCGATCTGGTTCGTTCGGCAAACGCACCCGCACTTGCTCCAGGAAACGCCGATTGATCTCGAAAATGATCTCCAAATGCCGAGGCAAGACTCGGGCTAGCAGGGCCAGCGACCATTTTTCGAGTGCCTCGGGCAACAGCGTATGGTTCGTGTAGCCGAAACTGTTGCGCGTGATCTCCCACGCCATTTCCCATTCCATGCGGTGGTCGTCGACTAGCAGCCGCATCAGCTCGGCAATGCCGATGGCCGGGTGCGTGTCGTTCAACTGGATCGAATACTTCTTGTGGAAATTGCGCAGGTCGGGCTCGCGCTGCTGGTAGATACGAATCATGTCCTGCAACGAGCACGAGGTGAAAAAGTACTGCTGCTCGAGCCGCAACTGCCGCCCCGCCTCTTGCTCGTCGTTCGGATACAGAATCTTGCTGACGTTTTCCGATTCGATCTTTTCGCGCACCGCGCGATAATAATCGCCCACGTTGAAGGCCGCGAAATCGAACGAGTTGCAGGCCTCGGCCTTCCACAGCCGCAACGTCGCCACGCTGCCGGTCCGATAGCCTTGGATCAATGTATCGCACGGGGTACCGACCACCACGCGGTCGGCAATCCAGCGCACGGTGTACCGTCCGCCGGCGTCGAAATACGCTTCGGTTCGTCCGCCGAGCTTTACGTCGAGCGTGATTTCCGGCCGCAGGATCTCCCACGGATAACCAAGCCGCAGCCAGCTATCGCTCTTTTCGATTTGCCAGCCATTGACGATTTCCTGGTCGAAAATTCCGAACTCGTAGCGAATGCCGTAGCCGATGGCCGGCAGGTCGAGTGTGGCCATCGAGTCGAGATAGCAAGCGGCCAGCCGCCCCAAGCCGCCGTTGCCCAGTCCCGGTTCTTCTTCCTGTTCGAGTAGCTCGTCCAGATTGAGTCCCAACTGCGCGCACGCTTGCTGCGCTTCATCGTAAAGGTTCAGGTTGATCAGGTTCTTGCCCAACTGCGGTCCGATGAGAAACTCGGCCGACAGGTACGCCACGGTTCGCACCGCGCGTTCGTAATAGGCTTGCACGGTCCGTGCCCAGTGCCCCAGCACACGATCGCGCACCGCATGCGCGACCGCCAGGTACCAATCGTTGCGCGTGGCGATTTCCGGAAATCGGCCAACGGTCTTCGCGAGGTGCTCGCTGATGCACGTTCGCAATTCTTCGACGGTGTTCACGGCGTTACCTCGTTGGCCATGGATCTGTGAACGGCCGCGCGCCGGATATCATGACTCGTTTCCAACGGACGTGCCAGTTCTCGATTCTACTTTATGATTTGCCCAGCCGCCGGGAGCGTCGATTGGCGTCTCGTTCGCGGCGTTGCTAGATTAGGCGGCGTCTGCCGAGCCAAGGTCTCGAAACGTCACTTTCATCGCGCGCTGATCATGAAGAAAACGTGCATTGCCTGCGCAAGTTTGATCGCTGTACTACTTGCGATCGTCGCCGTCGTTCGGGCTGAGCGCACGCGCACCGAAATCACCCGCGCCACGAATGCCATCGACGATTCGAAGCCTAACAGCTCCGAGGTGCCCGAAGGGATCGCGGCCGTCGGGTCGTTCAAACGCGTCCTGGTGCTGCGGTTTAAGTACCAGACCGACCTGCTGTCGGGAATTGAATCGCTGGTGCGGCAGCATCACGTGACCAACGCTGTGATTCTGAGCGGGATCGGCTCGGTGCGGAACTACCACATCCATGCCGTGAGCAATCGCAC
>DASZPI010000432.1:0-2301 GCA_035550355.1 Pirellulales bacterium | reverse complement strand
GGCGACGCTTGCGCCGTGGATAATGCGATCGACGCGCTCGTCGAGCCGCAGGGGCTTGGTGACGTCGTGTTGAACAAAACGGAAATTCGGATCGTCGAGCAGGTGCGCAGTGCGCTCCGAACTGCCGACCAGCAGGTTATCGACTGCAATCACGCGGCAGGGTCGCCGCGCTTGCGCATTGAACGCCGCCAGGGCGTCGAGCAAGGCGCTGCACAAGAACCCGGCCGAACCGGTGATCAGCAGCGTCGATCCGCACAGGGCCTCGAGCGGTTCTCCGACACGCGTGACGATCGACAGCGCATCGTCGCGAATGATGGGCGTAATCTTCGCCATGAATTGCCTTCCTTGGCAGTAGGTCGACGAACGATCGTATTGGCGGGCAGCCTGATGAACGCGACACGCCGACCATCCCTTGGTCGAACGCCGCGCTGCGCGATGCTAACAATCAGCCGTCATCTGAACAACGGCAGTTTGCGGGATTCTTAGCCCGCCTGCGGGCCTTACCCCATTTGCACGGGCTTTTCAGTTGATTCATTCGACCCTTGCGATTGGTCGACGCCTGGCATGCCAGCACCCGCGACTAAGCCGCCTTGCTGCCGGGGAGCATTGGCGCCGGCGAGCGCGGCGGCAGCGCCAAGTGCGATCGCTCGTGGTCCCAGACCTTCCATGGCGCCTGGCCCCGGGCCCAAAGGTCTTCCAACTGCATCTTGTCGCGCAGCGTGTCCATGGGCTGCCAGAAATCGGCATGCTTGTAAGCGTTGAGCTGCCCGGTACGAGCCAGCCGTTGCAGCGGCTCCTGCTCCCAAACGGTCGACGGCCCTTCGATCAGGTCGATCACCTTGGGCGAAAGAACGAAGAAGCCACCGTTGATCCAGGCCCCGTCGCCCAGCGGCTTCTCGACGAAGCTTTGCACATTCGGCCCGTCCATTTGCAGCGCCCCGAATCGCCCCGGCGCCTGTACGGCCGTCAGCGTGGCCAACGTCTTGCCTTCACGGTGGAAGGCAATCAGCCGGGTGATGTCGACGTCGCCGACGCCGTCGCCGTAGGTCATGCAGAAATCGTCGTTGCCGAGGTATGGCCGAACCGCCTTTAAGCGGCCGCCGGTCATCGTATTCAATCCGGTATCGACCAGCGTGACGCGCCACGGTTCGACGTGCTTTTCGTGCACGTCCATCCGGTTGTGCTGCATGTCGAACGTCACGTCGCATTGATGCAAGAAGTAATTGGCAAAGTACTCCTTGATCATGTACCCCTTGTAGCCGAGGCAGACGATGAAATCGTGAATGCCGTGGGCCGAGTAGATTTTCATGATGTGCCAGAGAATCGGCTTGCCGCCGATCTCGATCATCGGCTTGGGCCGAGTCTGGCTTTCTTCCGAGATACGCGAACCCATTCCGCCCGCCAACAGCACGACTTTCATGGCACCAGTCTCGTGGAAGAATCGATTCGTGAATGGTGGCAGGCCCAGGTTACCGCCTCCGGCACACGACTTCGGTGCGAGAGTCTGACCAAACGGGCAAAACGGGTCAAGTGCAGATGCTGCCGCGTGTTGGGGCGGCGATCGGGCGGCGATGGACGATCGAAATCGGGGCATTTTTGCCCATATTTCGCCGCGTTGCGTTTCAGCCGCGTTTCCGTATCATTAGGTGCTCACGCCTGCACCCCTAGCTCAATTGGGTAAGGCAACACACTTTCTCAAAGTGTCAATTCTCCAGAGATTCACGAGGAAAGCAGCCTCTCCGGTCATTCCAAGAACTGCCAAGTTTCCCACGTTTTGACATAGGGAAATTGGCAACGGCTCTTCAGTAGCCGAACGGGCCATTCTGCTGCTCCGGCAACTCTTCGAGCGTTTCTCACCCGAAGAGCAACTGAATCTGATCCCTTGGCCTGCATCGCAGTTGGCCGAGATCCCGATCCGACTGGCCTTGAACCAACGCGACAGAGAACGATCAAACAGCTCTTTTGGGACGTCACGGCTGTCGAATTGAAGGATCGGCTGATCGAACTCGTCGCCGACGCTGGTATCGATGAAGAGTTCCTCGTCAACGCGATACTTGATTACCTTGAAAGCAAATACCGCCGACACGCTGATACCGAGTCATCCGAAAATGGGCGGCAAGAAACCATGCGTCTTCCTGAAAATATGCGTCAGCAGCGAGAGCTGCCACAATCGCGACGGCCAATGAATGGTTCAGACGAAGAGGTGGACACCTTCATCGCTAAGCTCGAAGGCATGATCGACAAATGGGAGATGACTCGACGCAAGAACGAGGGCACATTACAAAAGCTCTTGGACGAACG